>JBCCSR010001262.1:0-2050 GCA_039199865.1 Bacteroidota bacterium | reverse complement strand
TTGGTATTCAATTAATTCCAAAATTCAATATGGATTTTCCGATCAACAACTGAGAGGGCAAATTCAGTTGACTTATAATTTCAATCGGACCAAATTTACACGCCTTCGACTAACCGCTGGTAGTTGGGTGGCCCAGTTGAGTGACCAAGATCCAGTTAGCCCATTTTGGGACACTTATTCTAGCCTGTTCTTTAAAAACAACTTTATTCGTTTGTACGAAAAAGATTTTGTCCACTTCCACTTTCGCCAAGAAATTGTCAACGGACTCTTTTTGCGTAGCTCGCTGGAATACGCGCGTCGCCGATTTTTGAGCAATCAAACCAATCACAGCTGGTTTTTTAAATCCCGTCTTTACGATCCCAACAGCTTTCGGTCGGAGGGAGATCCCGCTATCGATTTTTCCGATCAGGAGGCTTTGATCTTTAAACTGAGTTTACGGTTTCGTTTCAAGCAAAAATACCTTTCCTATCCTCAACGCAAATACATCGAGGGATCGGACTGGCCAGACTTTTGGATTCACTACAAAAAGGGAATCCAAGGCTTTGGGACCGAAAGTGATTTCGATCAAATTCGCTTTAACATCAAGGATGAGCTGACCTTCGGGATCCTTGGATTTTCCTCTTTTAATTTGGAGGTAGGTACTTTTTTACGTCAAGAGCAACTGTCTTTTGTCGATCACCAACACTTCAATGGCAATCGCCTGGGTTTTGCCAAAGTGGAAGATTACTACACCTCTTTTCTGCTATTGCCTTATTACCAGTTCAGTACGTCTAACTCCTGGTTCCAAGGACATTATGAACACCATTTTGAAGGATTTTTATTCGATAAAATTCCGCTCTTACGCCGCTGGAATTTAAAATCAGTTCTCCGTGCTTCTTTTTTGTATACAGAAGATCGCAAAGATTATCTGGAATTGTCTTTTGGCTTGGAAAATCTGGGCTTTGGTGCACTTCGAGTGTTTCGATTAGATCTTGTCAATGCTTTTTGGCGAGGAAGCCATGTTCAGACGGGCTTAGTTTTGGGGATCGACTTATAATTCTCAAGGCTCCGTAATTTTCCATTCTATGCAAAGATTTTGATCTCGACTTACAGGTGGGAAATTTGGTTCCGTACTTAGTGCTTAATTTCGTCATTTCGATCGCTATATTGAACGAAAGACCAAGGAAAGTGACTTTGCATCTTCCTTTGATGAACTATCCCTGGGTTTGTATCCTGAAAAAATAGTTCTCAACCTGCTTCTTCATGAAGGTTTACTGTGCTTTTGTTGCAGTTATAGATCTATTCTAATTGGGGAGGACAAAACAAGTTTACTCAAAAATCCAGAGCCTTAGTACAAAGGTACGCAATAATGGCCTGGCAGCTACTTAGTTACCCTGAACAATGCTGCCTTGTTGTGATCAACTTATTTGCTATAATCAATTTTTCGAACCCATAATTTTTGTAGCCTCTTTGAATTCGTGAAATAATGCAATTTCGAAATGACATTGTTTCGCTCATCGTATTGAAATTCCTTAGTAATCGTTTTGCCAATTATTTTTTTAATGTTCCCTTTTGCATCATAGCTATATTCAATATCCTTATATTCTGAATATAGGACATCAGGACTACATGTTTTTTTTATCAGTACTAAATCGTCATATTCGAATTCATAATCTTTCTCTTTTTGACTGTACTTTTTGAGTCGATCAAGAATGACTTCCTTCACCATATTTCCATTTTGACATTGAACCAATTCCTTATTGACAACGGGTTGTTCAACCATTCCTTCGAAGAAAAAAATATTCTCATAATGAAAACACTTTTTATCATCAGATGTATAGCATTTAATGTTTATGCTTGGAACAGATCCCAGATTCATTGCATTTAGATGTCCTGATAGATTCACCGTATACATGGTCGTATCTTCTAATTGTTCGGATTCAAGTAATACGCCTGTATTTAAAACCAATTCTTTTAGCAGTCCTGACGGATAATAATTAAATCGCATGATACTACCATACTCTTCCTGGCTTACTAGAATGTCATTCTCGTAAGTTGCGATGAATGAGCT
>JBCCSR010001261.1:0-2053 GCA_039199865.1 Bacteroidota bacterium | reverse complement strand
GAGTACATTTGGTTAGATGGTTATCAGCCCATTCAAAACTTGAGAAGTAAAACAAGAATCGAAAAAGACTTTTCTGGAAAGCTAGCAGATTGTCCTATGTGGTCTTTTGATGGTAGTTCTACTCAACAAGCAGAGGGAAATTCCTCAGATTGCTTATTGCAGCCTTGTGCAATTTTTCCAGATCCAGGCCGACGCAATGGCTTTTTGGTGATGTGTGAAGTTTTGAATGCTGATGGAACTGCCCACCCAAGCAACGGGCGAGCAACGATCGATGATGATGATAATGACTTTTGGTTTGGCTTTGAACAAGAATATTTCCTCTGGGATTTGGACACCGACAAGCCACTTGGTTTTCCTGCCAACGGCTATCCTAATCCACAAGGACAGTACTACTGCTCGGTTGGAGCGGGCAATGCTTTCGGAAGAGAAATCATCGAAGAACACCTCGATTTATGCATCGACGCAGGCATCAATATCGAAGGAATCAACGCAGAAGTTGCCGCTGGTCAATGGGAATTCCAGGTTTTCGCCAAGGGCGCCAAAGCCTCCGGAGATCAGGTGTGGGTAGCGCGTTATCTATTGGAAAGAACTGCTGAGAGATACGGCATCGGCATCAATTATCATTGCAAACCCGTCGCTGGTGATTGGAATGGTTCGGGAATGCATGCCAACTTCTCTAATAGTCTCCTCCGAAATGCTGGTGAGAAAGCTGTCTACGAACAAGTTTGTGAGGCATTCCGTCCAGTGGTCGACAAACACATCGCCGTGTATGGCCCCGACAACCATCTTCGTTTGACCGGTGAGCATGAAACACAGGCCATCGATCAATTTAGTTATGGCGTATCCGACCGAGGTGCATCGATTCGGATTCCGATTGCCACGGTAGAAAATGGGTGGAAAGGATGGTTGGAAGATCGTCGTCCCAACTCAGCTGCTGATCCCTATAAAGTAGCTGCAGTGATTATCAATACGGTAAATAGCAGTGTACTAGAGCCGGTAGGTTAAGTACAAAAATTTAGTCACTAATTGCCTTATGCTGAAAGCATTCAATGGGCAAAAGAATCATGACTTTATTAGTCACTAAATTTAATTTGGTTTTATTTGGTTAGGGTACGAGGCTATCTCTTGAGATAGCCTCCCATTTTTTCCTTCCTTACCAAATGCTAAATCAATCCATTGGATTTTCCCATCCAACAAGACAACTCGTACAAAACGCGAGCGCCTACATTTCCATCCCACTCTTTTTCCCCTCCAGCCACTTCACACAAATCAAAACCAATGATTTGTCGACCACTCTGTACTAAGGTTTTGATCAAATAAATGGCCTCGGTATATGCTAGCCCTCCCGGAACGGGCGTTCCGGTATGGGGACAAAGTTTTGGATCAAGCCCATCAATGTCAAAACTGATATAGACTTTTTGGGGCAGACACTCAACAATTTCCTTACATAATTCATCAAAAGTACTTCCCCTAAAGCATCGTCCTTTGATGCTCTGATCGTAGAACACCGCTACCCTACTCTGCGAAGCCGCAACCAATTCCACTTCTTGTTGGCAACAATCGCGAATGCCGACCTGAACCAGCTTGGTCAATTGGGGAATGGCTAAGGCATTGTAAGAAATAGAGGCATGGGAGTAGGTGAAATATTCGTAAGCAGGACGTAGATCCATGTGGGCATCAATTTGTAAAATGCCAAAACTTTCATATTGTTCTGCGAGTGCTTGCAAAAATCCGAGTGGAATGCTGTGCTCTCCTCCCAAAAGTCCTACCAGCTTGCCCGCCTTTAACAATGCTTTACTTTGCTGATAAACCCAATCTTTTAATGCTCGACAAGATTGATTGATTTCCTCTAAAATATCCTGAAGGTGAGGCGAAGACTTTGGAGACTCGCCATCTTCTAATTCTTCGATAAAAAAGCGAGCTTTCTCACTGAGCACTTTGTTGCGCTTTGTCCAGTGAAGATCCGGTGGGCGCAAGTGTAAGCCCATCATCCAGGCATCCGGGATATCTGGATGAAAAAGATCCAATTGTGTCGAAGAATTAGAAGATGGCG
>JBCCSR010001260.1:0-2057 GCA_039199865.1 Bacteroidota bacterium | reverse complement strand
TTTTGGTGAAATCTCTTTTTTCCGCAATAGCTTGTTCTAGGAGTTGGACGGATTGTTGGTAAAGGCTATCCAGATTGGGTTGGCCAAACAGAAGCAATGGCCATGCCACAAAGATCCAGAGGATTGGAGTTTTCAGGTATAATTTCATGGTATTCGTCGTCATACGGGGCCTAGATAATGCTGGCGTGGTAAGGTCCATTTAAAACATTACTTGTGCGTTTTAGCTTACGTGAGTTGATTACAATTGTTGCACGTAAGAGTTTTACCTTTTATCCGCTACACGGTTTGGGCATTGGTCCATTGAGATAAGTTTGCCGGTATAGGCCTCCGGTTTTCAGTTGTTAAATGACAGAATATTTGATGATATCAGGAAAGTCAATGGAATGCATCTTCAAAAATAACCTGATTGAACCCAATGGCTTTTTTCGTGGACAGGCTAGCTCACCCATCGTGCCCAGTCCCCAGTTTGATGATAAGAAGCGCTCCTCTTCGAAAGCAAAATGGAAATGGGAGCCATTTGATGATTAAAAATCAAAAACTTAATTGCTGCTTCAATTCTTAATGCACCAACATTTTCCTACATTTGCTTTCCTTAAGATACCTAAATTCAAATCGTTAAACATGCAATTGATCGACGGAAAGCAACTGGCCAAAACCATCAAAGAGGAAATCGCGCAAGAGGTAGCCACCTTGAAAGCTGCGGGGGGTAAAACGCCGCATTTAGCTGCAGTATTGGTTGGCGATGATCCTGCTAGTCAGGTCTACGTCAAAAATAAGGTGCGCTCCTGCGAGCAGGTAGGCTTTAATTCAACTTTGATTCGGAGACAAGCCGATATCACCGAAGAGGAATTACTGGAAATTGTGGACCAGTTGAATGATGACGAAGATATTGATGGCTTTATCGTTCAATTGCCATTGCCCAAACACATTGATGAACAGAAAGTTACCCTAGCCATTTCCCCTCGTAAGGATGTGGACGGTTTTCACCCCATGAACTTTGGGAGAATGGCCCAAGGACTGCCGGCCTACCTTCCCGCTACTCCTTTTGGTATTTTACAAATGTTGGACCGCAACAACATCGAAGTAGAGGGAAAGGAATGTGTCGTTTTGGGACGTAGCAATATCGTGGGAACACCGATCAGTATCTTATTGTCAAGAAAGGCTAGGCCCGGGAATGCGACTGTTGTCCTATGCCACAGCCGAACCCAAAATTTAGCCGATCATACCCGTCGGGCAGATATTTTGATTGTCGCTTTGGGACGTCCAGAATTCATTACCAAAGATATGGTCAAAAAGGGTGCAGTGGTAATCGATGTTGGCATCAATAGAGTAGAAGATGCTTCGCGACCCAAGGGCTATCGCTTGGCCGGAGATGTCGATTTTGACGGGGTCGCTCCCTTGTGTAGCTACATCACCCCTGTTCCCGGTGGAGTAGGGCCAATGACTGTTACTTCACTGCTCATGAATACCCTTAAGTCGTGTAAAGGCGAAATTTATCAAGATTAATGCCCTCGATTCATTTTTCTGGATTAATTTGCCTTCTCTTAGAATAACTTAATGCAACGTGTAAGCAGATATGAATAGCAAAGATGGAACCCTACAGATGAATGGAAAGATTTTGAGGCTTTTGTATCAAATTGACGACAAGACTTATCAAACTGCTTTACCCGTTTTTAGTGGCTCCTCCTTAGGCAGCCATTTCAGACACATTCTCAACTTCTATGATTGTCTCCTAAATGGCATAAAAGAAGGAATCGTAGACTATTCCTGTAGAGAGCGTTCCGTAAAAATAGAAACGAAAACCCTTGAGGCACAAAAAGCCTTTATTCGAATCAATGAAACCATCGTCGATCTAGACGATGATATGCCCATCACCGTTAGAGCCGACTTTTCTGGTCATCGTCGCCCCTTGGTGACTTCCTCGGTAGGACGAGAGTTGATGTTTGTTTTTGATCATGCCATTCATCACCTAGCCATCATTAAAATGGGGATTATTTCTCACTTTCCGGAGATTGAATTAGACGAGGAACTAGGTTTGGCCCCCTCCACTTTGAAAA
>JBCCSR010001259.1:0-2065 GCA_039199865.1 Bacteroidota bacterium | reverse complement strand
CAAGGGTTGAAGAGTGCGGTTTCTTCAGCCCTTTTTTTTGTCCAGTCTTTTGTTGTTTTTGCCTATTCGATCGGGGCCAAATGCATAGACTTGAGTCAAGCTGCTTTTGGGACCTCACAATTTAAGCAACTGCTTTTGAGGGGATTGAATGGTTCTTAATGATGTTGACCAATCGGTCTTTTCTAGGCAATTTCTTTTTTAAATTGAGGATTAAATGTATTTTTAGAGGGTATTTTATTATCCAAATTGAGAAAGTAAACTTATGAAGCGAGAATTACCCCTTTCTCAGCCTATCTTCTATTGGTTTCTTGAAAAGACAATCAAGAGGAATCCAAGTAATCTGTTTTTTCTTGCAATTGCTTGTTTCACAGTTGTTTATGTAAATTAATATATCACCTTTCCGATCACTGTTAACAGGATCGGTTTTCGCGCGTTAAGGGGTAATCTTCAGTCGGATTTGGTCATTTTTTAACCTGAATTAATCCTCTAAACTGATGCGTTTTTTTACCCAACTTACCCTGAAAGCGATCCTCCTAGGCTTTTTGTTTAGCCCTTTATCTGGTTCTGCCAACGATTCTGATGGCAATGTGACCGACAATTTACCCATTTTCGAGATCATGACGGTGGTCGATCATCAGCATCGATTTCCCTTTCAGATCCATGAATCGGAAGGTTTGATTGAATTATGTGGTTTAAATGTCGGTGGTCAGTACTCGATGATCTTAAATATCGATGAGGAATTCTCTCGTTGTATTTTAGAATTGAGTGATATCGGAGCGGAAGATAAATTGATCCATTATCCCAGTAAAAATCGGATTAATGATCGTTTGCGTTATTTCACCGCAGATGCGGAATGCATGCAGTTTAAAGTGAATAACCTCAATTGTCATCCTGGCCAGTCCTACAAAGCTTGGTTATCCTTGCTTTGTGAGTCTTGCGATAAAAAGGGCAAAGGATTGGCTGGCGCCATTTCGGAAGCTGCGTTGGCCGAGATTTCTGTTGGTGGAGGTATCAGTTCGGTTGAATTGATTCAGGATGTCTTCATTGCGGGTGGTTGTTTCGAAGTAACTAATGTAATACCGATTGGAGATGCTGCTGGAAGAGGAACTTTTGCCAATGGAATGACGACGGTAAATATGGATGATGGAGTGATTTTGGCTTGTGGAGATGTGACCAATGCGCTGGGACCTAATGATGGAACAGGAACCTCAACGAATTTTGGAGATACTTCAGGCGATCCTGACTTAGATATTCTGGGTGGGGGAGTAGACATACGTGATGCTGTAGGAATTGAATTTACGGTAGAACCGACCATCGATCAGATTGAATTTCAATATGCCTTTGCTTCGGAAGAGTATTGTGATTTTGTGGGGACGCAGTTCAATGATGTTTTTGGATTCTTCATTAGTGGATTGGGCATCAATGGAGGTTTTAGTAATGGTGGAGAAAACATTGCTCAGATTCCTGGAGGAGGCGGTCCCGTTGCAATCAACTCCGTCAACCATGTGACCAATACCCAATATTTTAATCCAAACGCTGGTCCGGGAGGAGCGTATTGCGATGCTCCAGCCATTGCAATCAATGATATTGAATACGATGGTTTTACGACCGTGTTTACGGCTGTAGCGAATGTCGTTCCTTGTCGTCAATATACGATTCGATTGGTTGTTGCCGACCGTAGTGATCATATTTTTGATTCTGCTGTATTTCTCAAAGGCAATAGTTTTGAAGCTGGTGGAGAAGCCAGCTTAGACTTCAATGTCTTTTTTGATGAACTCATTGAGCAGGGTTTGCCGCAATACTGATTTCCAGAAGTGCTCATCTTCATTCGACCCTGTACCATACACCTCTAGCTGGTCATGGCCATAACTCTTCACATACTGGTTTTGCGAACCTCTGATGACACTTACCAAGTGCCCTAGGCCAAAGCGCTGTTCGGTCTGTTTTACTGATTTGATGGCTTTGAGCACATGCTCCTGCCCTTCATACTCTTCTCTTTGATAGCGACAGTTGTCGCACATACCGGAACTACGGCATACGCTATCATCATATTCTTCGCCAAAGT
>JBCCSR010001258.1:0-2066 GCA_039199865.1 Bacteroidota bacterium | reverse complement strand
GTCGGCTTGGATACGTACGTAAACAGATCACCCACCTCACCCTCATGATCGAAACGATAAAGAAGATCCCGAATATTAAAATCTGGAGATTCCTCTTCCTGGTTGAAATAGTTGTCCAGCCCACTCACGCCCAAGATTTCTGCTGCCAAATATTGTCCCAATAAATAATAAGATTCCCATTGTACCTCATCAAAAAATTGATCTGCAGTAGACTCGTGTGGAAAAGAAGGATGGTATATTTTGTATTTGTACACCGCGTACTTCAAACTATCGTCGGTATAAATTTTTCCGAGTGGTGCTTTGACCGAAGATTTGATGTAAACCAAAGTACCCATCTTGATGTCTCGATTGACCTGTTCTTCGATTCGATCAGAAACTTTGGTCATTAATTCCTCTAGCTTGTTCTGCTGTATCCTGCGCACCTGTTTGAACTGGTCGATGACCTCCTCCGAATATCCACATTCGACTAAAAAAGCAGTCATCTTTTCCTCAAAATGGGCCCTATTGAAAGCTCCGTTCAATAAATCATGAAAGGCTTCCAGCGCTAAAACGCCCTCCTCAGGCATGACATCCAAGCGCATATTGACCAAATTCATTTTCATTTCCGCAGAGGAAATGGGTTGGCTCAACATATCGCGAATCCGATTGCGCTCTCCCATCAAATCGTTGATCAAGTTGCTGGGCAATTGCTTCGACTTCATCCAGTTTATGAGCTGAGTATCATCGGGTTCCTCCGCAAATTTTTCCTCAATTTCCAACTCAAATATTCCTTTTTCCCGAAGCACCTGTTTCACCACTTCATCCTCTAATTTGCGAAGCATAAATTCATTGCACAATTTGTATTCAATATCTGAGCCCACTCCGTTGAGGAGGCCCAAAAAAGTAGTCATTACCGCATAAGCATTGCTCAGCATCTGGGCATCCAGCTGATCCAAAAGTGCTCTTTCCAGTGCCACTACTTTATCTTCCAATTGGCTTTCCACCAATTTTTCAATGAACGCAGGAGATAGCTTTACCCGTTCATCAAAGGCAGGATTGAGCAAACCAACTGCCTTTAGCAAAGGTTTCATCTCATCGGTCTGTTTGTATATCGCTCGCTTTAGCACTTTGTAAATACTTTCTCGACGTGCTTCTACTGTTTCACTAAATATTTCGCTGCGCAAAACCTCCTTCACCATTCTTACATCTTGAATTTTCAACATCCCCAACTGTTCTTCTAACAATGTACTTGCTTTAAACTCGGTAATTACTCTAAAAATGATTCTCACCAAAAGTTTACCGTAAAAGTCCAGGCCTTGAATCGACTCTTTCAAATCATTATAATTGATGATGACTTCGAAGGACTTGTAGTCACGATCCTTGATGTGTTTTCCCGACTCGATCTCATCCCAAATGTGATAGACATCGGCAATGGCATATCGTTGTTGAGAATAACCATGAGATGGTCGGGGTCGGATGACCTCTTCGGGGACTTGTCCATCTCTAAATTCAATTTCCAATCCCAACTCATTGCGAGCGCGAACCGCCAAGATTTCCAATTCCGTAAAAGTATAGTTAGGATCTGCTCCGGCATCAATCGAAATAATCAGACGACAACGGCGTCTGAGCAATTCATAAACCCCAAGATTTTCAATGTGGCCACCATCGGAGATGTTTAGTTTTCGGTTAGAAGTTCCAATTCGGGAGAAAAGTTCATTGAAGAAGTAGGTTGGCCACCAAACCTTTTGAGGTCCTTTGAAGTTGAGGGGGTTACTGATCCAAAAACCAAAGCGGGCATTAAAGATCGTCATCAGTACACTGAGCAACTTATTCGAATAAGTCCCCATTCCTGGATTTACGGCTGCGGCAGAAATGGCCATTGCTGCGGGCAAAGTCATTTGCTGATAGTCTTTGAAATAGTTGGACGGTAAGTATTTGGTGAGCTTTGAACCAAAAAACAAAGGAGAGAGTAAAAAGTAATCACTGGCTTTTGCCCCTTTAAAGTTTTCATCATTTCCTCCCATTGCTTGCAAGTTCAAACAAGTATTGATCAAAGGATATGGAGCGATGTAGTCGCGCTTATTTTT
>JBCCSR010001257.1:0-2074 GCA_039199865.1 Bacteroidota bacterium | reverse complement strand
GGATACGGCAAATAGAATCATTACTGCCTCTTCAGCTACGGGCGGGGAATTTATTGCTCAGGAAGTGATGAAGTTGTTGGGAAACAAATAGCCCTTTCACGTCAGGGTCCAACTATTCACCTGAGGTATCGCTTTTTGAAATCGTGTGGACTAGGATGGTATTTCAGATATTGAATGCATATCCTTTTAGATTAAGTGGATATTAGCCAATGGTAAAGTATAGGAAAAGATAACTTGTACTATTGATATCAACTAACCAGAGAAAGTAAAGGTGTTGGGCGTTGGAGTACATTTTACTACTCAAACGCCCAACTCATTGTTGACAATCAAGACTATTCTTCTTCGGATTGCAAAATGACCGCGTCAACGGATTGGTCGCGCATCAGCTGATTGAATTGAGGCAAGTCCACCTCTTTGATTTGTTTCAACTTACTTAATTCGGTATCGATCAGAGCACTCAATTCTTTCTGTACTGCAACTGCTTGATTCGTGGGGGCATAATCTCCAATGGAGGTTAAAGCATTGAGGTGAGCGAGTTTGTTGGTCAAACGAATGGGAAAGTTAAGGGGATCTTGTCGACTTCGATTTTTGGTTTGGTACAGTGCCTCCTCCACTTTCGTTAGAGAAGAATCAATGGCCTTCCCCAAATCAACAATAGCTTGATTGGCCTCATGTTTACCTAGCCGATCGGTATAATGTTTGAGCTGTTGTCGAATGTCACGGATGTCTTTGATCCCTTGGTGGGCATCGCTCACTTTATCGCGAATGGCGATCATGAAATCAAATTGTTTTTTAAAATCTTCATCACTGGCTTCTGTCCTTGGATCTTTTAAGATTTTAAAATCGACCAGCTCTTCTTTACCTCCCACTTCTAGCTTCACTTGATAGGCGCCAGGAATGGCTTTGGGACCGTTTAGGGAGGCCCACCATAAAATCATTCCCTTAAACTTTTTAGCTTCGGGATAGCGCATGTTCCAAACAAACAAATTGGCGCCCTTCTTGACTTTGAGTTTAAATTTCTTCTCTTTAGCTTTGGTCGAGAAAGTCTGGATTGGGGTACCATCGGGTTCCATAAAACTGAGTTTGACCTCCGTCGAATCTGTTAAATCTTGCAAATAGTAATGGACCATTACTCCGTTGGGGTGATTCATTCCTGCATTGCGGGGCTTTTTGGCTTGGGAGCCTCGCATGCGATAAGTGGGCATGGGTTGAAAGAGATGCAGCTCTTTTTGAGCAATTTGTGGCGTCAATTGATGCAATGGCGTTAAGTCATCAATCATCCAGATGCTTCGGCCCTGGGTGGAAGCAATCAAATTATCGTTTTTGACCACTAAGTCGGTGATGGGGACAATGGGTAAGTTTAGCTGGAAGGACTGCCAATTGCTGCCATCATCAAATGAAATGTACATGCCCGTTTCGGTGCCTGCGTATAGCAATCCAGGTCGTTTGGGATCGGCTCGAATCACTCGCGTAAAATGTTCTTCGTCAATTCCCTTGGTGATTTTTGTCCAGGTTTTTCCGTAATCCGAGGTTTTGTAAAGGTAGGGTTTAAAATCTCCACTTTTGTATAAAGTAGCGGCCAGATAAGCACCACCATCTTCGTAAGGACTAGCTTCAATGCTATTGATCATGACCCATTTGGGTAAGCCCTTTGGAGTAATGTTTTCCCAGTTGGCGCCACCATCTTTGGAGAGATGTACCAAACCGTCGTCTGACCCCACCCAAAGCAAGTCTTTTACTCTCGGAGACTCTACGGCAGCAAAGATGGTACAATAATACTCTACGGATGTATTGTCTTGTGTAATCGGTCCACCGGAAGAACCCAATTTGCTTGGATCATTTCGCGTTAGATCTGGACTGATGACTTCCCAACTTTGTCCTTCATCGTAGGAAACGTGCAAATGATTGGATGCTGCGTATAACTTTTTGGGATTGTGTGGTGAAAAGAAAATAGGGAAGTTCCACTGGAAGCGGTATTTCATCGCTTCTGCGCCGTGTCCCATCGGATTGTCTGGCCAAATACTAATGGCTCTCTCTTGATCATTCTCATGATTTTTTCTTTCCAAAAAACCAT
>JBCCSR010001256.1:0-2078 GCA_039199865.1 Bacteroidota bacterium | reverse complement strand
CTTGAATGGCTACCCGAGCTTGCCGAATGATTTGCTCACCAATTTCCGTAGTCAACACAGGTTTTTTACTCCTATCGAAGACCAACACGTTCAATTCCTCCTCCACTTTTTTGATTTGCATACTTAAAGTAGGCTGGGTAACGAAACACTGTTTAGCCGCTTTAGCAAAACTTTTGTGGGTATGAACTGCAACAAGGTATTCTAATTGAGTAATGGTCATAAGTGCCTTTTGGTCAAATATAGCTAAAAACTATCAATTGGTAAAATCCATTGACAAAAATGATAATTCGTCATCTGCCCTCTCTCCCAGATTTGGTGTTCAAAAAAGTTATTCCACGCTCATCCAATGATCCGAAAATTAAATAGACAAAGGCTGATGTCCATTAACTGCGGCCTGTAAGCTCTCCATCATCAAATACGCCAGAAAGCCTTCGTCGCGATTGAGAATCCCCAGACGATTGTTGGTCATGTGGAAATAATCGCCATAGATCGACCAAAGCAGTTTACGCTCTTCCGCTATGACTTGATTGTTGACCAAACTATACTGCTCTTCGGGAGTTCGTTCTTCCAATTGCTTTGCTTTTAGAGCTTCCTTGAGTTGTAGGTGGATGGATTGGTTGTTGTGAATCCAAGTATTGAGGGCTTCCTCTTCAAATTCACTCTGCGTCTCTAATGCTTCCCACATCACAGAATGAAAGGGAATCAAAGTGGCTTTTTGCAGCTCAAAGGATTGAGCAAAAGCATCCGTCAATTCTCGGGCCTGCTGCAAATAGTCTTCTCGACTGAGTTTTTTATGATAATAGCGAAAAGAACGAGGCAGCCAATTGTGGTACAAAAAATGGAAAAAGGAAGCGGCTTCCCTGAGGTTCATTTCCATGGCAAAAGCAAAACCCAAATGTAGTTTGATGGCTACGCCAAGTGCGTCGTCATAAGACCATTCCGACAATCGTTGTTTGATGCTTTTCAGAGCAATATTTGAGGAGAACTGAAACTGAAGCTCGGCAATTCGAACACCTGCCTTTCCACCATAGCGATGCAACTCAGGTTGGTAATCGCGAAAAACGACTGAATTGTTGGGCAACCATTTATAATCTTGAGGAAAGGATTGGGGATAATTGGGTTCGGTTCTTTGGGAAGGCTTTGAATCGAAATAGCCCATAAAATGCTCTGCTAAATTGGGCCGAAGGATCTCATCGATAATGTTGGTTTCCGCTCTAAATCGCAAACGAATATGGGGGCCGCGATCCCAATAGCGAATGAAAAAATATTGATCCGCAATGCCAGTTTGCATCACCGTTTTGATGTATGGCTCTACTGCTTCTACTAAGAACGTTTCCCACGGTTCGTTGTAATACAGATAGGCAGACAGCCACTTTGAAGTCAGGACATCTGTCATTTTCTTTTCTTGTATTTTGAGACCTGTTGCTTTTGAGTCTTGCAAGGCAAATCTGCCTTCATTCGACAAAATGCATTCGACTTCTTTCCTACAAAATCTTAGCCAATTTTGTAATATGAGCTGCTATCGATTGTTAATTGTTGAGGATTAACAACTAATTGTCAATTTATTTGAACTTTGATGCTCCTCCTTTAAAATTCTACCTCATGGGTCACTAGTTCACTGCCTCTTTTCACCACGACTTGGGTCTTGTCTCCTTTTTTAAACTTTGCCAAACCTTCCATGTAAGAATAAATATCGGTTACCTTTAGGTCGCCAATTTTCACCACGATGTCCCCGTCCTGCAAGCCTCCTTTGGCGGCAGTACGCCCCGCCAGTACCGCATCGATTCGCATGCCTTTCCCACTATACACGTAATCGGGCATGACGCCCAAAGTCACTTTAAATCTGGCGGCTTTTCTTTGTTCGGGCTCCTTGGTTTTGGAGAAAGCGAGTTTGTCGGGAGTATCCAGGTGTTCAATCAATTGAAGCATGTAACCGGCAACATCATAGAGGCCTTCGTAGTTGATCAGATGCGAATCATCTTCCGGTTTATGATAATCATCATGTTGCCCCGTGAAAAAATGAAGAACGGGAATGTCTTTCAAATAAAATGCAGTATGGTCAGAAGGACCAACTCCGG
>JBCCSR010001255.1:0-2083 GCA_039199865.1 Bacteroidota bacterium | reverse complement strand
TCGACGGCAATTCGGACATACTGACTGTCGTGCGCAAAATCTGCCAACATTGAATCTGGGGTAAATCGTTTTCCCCAGATCCCACTACTGCCCAAACCCACTCCAATTGGATGACTGTGAATGAGCGGTTGGATCATTTTCTGGTTTTCAAAACGAACCTGCATGGTATCACTACTTTTACTGGGGATAAACGCGGATTGAATTCGATACAGTACGGCACTAGAAGTTGATTTCATCATGGCACCACAACCCAGTAAGAACACGCAAAACATACCAATGATCACTTCCTTACGCAAAGTCAAAAGTGTAAAAACGGCAAACCCGAATGGAACCAACACAAAAGGCGTTCTGGACCCGGCATAAGCCATGGCCATGAACATACAAATCCCTGCGAAAATCAGTATTCCTCGTCTAAAATTACTAAATGGTCCAGTGGCCATGATGAAGCAAAAAGTGCCCATGTAGGCCATGTAGATGCCATAGGTAGTCGGATCAGAAAGAAAAGAAAATATCCTCAAGCGCGACCACTGAAAAATGAGTTGTAAACGTTCGGGATCGGAGTACAACCAGTTGAGTTCAGTAGTAGTAAATCCCAAAAATTCTTGTTTCAATCCGTATAGGGCCGAGAGAAAAGACAGTCCCAAAATCCACTTGATGAGGAAGCTAATGGTCTTTAAACTTTTGAGGGCATAACAGGCAATGAAATAAATCAAAATCAACCCTGCCATGCTTCTCACCGTATACAGCCAAGCCATTCTGGACGCTGCCCAAGGGTTGAGCACTTGCAATAAATTATAGCCCACCCAGATCAAAATACAAACGCTAATAGGACTCTTAGCAAAACTGAGGTCCCGAGACCTGGTTTGTTGAATCAACACTCCAAAAAAGGCAATAAACAGTAGACCGTCCAATGCCGTCCCAAAAGGAGCATCGACATAGCGTTTAAAGAATTCCACCAAAACGCCAATCGTTAAGATGACGCAAATTGAAAAAATCTGGTTGACCATACAGAGGCCAAGAATGGGAATGCCTACGATCGCTCCTAAAATCAGAAAGCCCACTTTCATTTCAAAAACAGCAATGAGATAGGCAATGACAAAAGACAAAGCCATCAACACGACATAACCTAAAGGGTTGTTGAGTTTTTGAAAGATCAATTGGTTGGCCAACCAATCTTTCAAACTGAGTTGCTGTTCGGTTTGAACGATGGAGTTCATGATCTGATTTCTTTTGTTGTAGACTCGACTAGCGATACCAAAGGTTCGTGTCGCTGTGGAGCTACATGTTGGGGCAATCTGGGATTGACAAAGTCCCAAAACTGTTCAATTCTCGCTTTCCAAGTATTGGTCTTCGCCGTAGCTATCCGATTGGCAATGGCGGTTTCGGAGTGGGCCGCGATGGCTGGATCAATCAATTGCACAAATTCTTCCTCATCATTGGCCAGGAATAATTGTGATTTGAAGCCTTCAATATCTGGTGAAAAATTGGTAGCAACTACCGCTTTCCCCGCCGCTAGGTACTCATTGATTTTGAGTGGATAAATGCTTTTGGTTAGCGTATTGCAATGGAAAGGAATGATGGTACAATCAAAGTAGCGCAAATAGGGGGGAAGGGCTTCAATCGGCATTCCTCCCGTAAATATTACGTTAGGCATTTGATCCAAACCAATTTCGCGATATATTTCATTATTGATTGGCCCCACCAAAACAATGGTTTTTTCGGGATGCGCCACAGCCGTTTTTTGAATCAAAGGATAATTGACCCTGATGGCATCTAGGTTGCCAATAAAGCCGATAATTTTGCCTTTGATGTCTTTGATGACATCTGGTTTGGGATAATCAATGTCCAATGCTTTTTTGAAAATAGCAATATCCGCAGCGTTATTGAGGATTTCAATTTGATCGGTAAAAGGCGACTTGAGCCGATACAATTCCCTGGAAGTAACCAAAGTCAAATCAGCATTGGCAATGGCCGCTTCCACTAAGTAAACACCGTGTCGCGCTGTGTAAGGCTGTGGTGTAGTCTCATCTCCGCGCTGGTTCAGGTTCTGGGCGGGCCACGGGGGTGGGGGGAGGGCTGGGGC
>JBCCSR010001254.1:0-2083 GCA_039199865.1 Bacteroidota bacterium | reverse complement strand
CTGTAGATGACTTCCAGCAAATGGACTTGGATCAAAAAACAATAGTGTTTGCCCTCGAAACCATGCTGTTGATCAAAAGAGTGGGTAGCCGATGGAGAGAATCCCTTACTTTTGTACGATGAATCATATGCTTCAACTAAATATATCGGATCTGATCAAAGGAGCCATTCTGCTGATCGGCCTGCTGTTTTTTCTCGATCGGCAAGTGAGCTTTTTCATTGTGGATCCCACTTATGTCTCATCGCCGGTTTATTTGCTGATCAATACCCTTGGATTCCTTTTCACTTGGCTACTGCTGACTTTTTTGATTAATAAAGTGCGCATTTACAAAGTGTTGGGCGTATTGAGCTTGCTCATCATATCTGGATTGGCAGATGACTATTTGGACGTCAGTGGCAACCCCATCACCATCCCACTATTGATTTTATTCTGGCTCTGTTTCGCCTACCTCATTTTGCCTCAATTTTTCAAAAAGTATCAGGTGGCCATCCTCTCGGTCTACAGCTTAATTATCTTTTATTACCTCTTCATTTTCTTTACGATATCTCATCAATTGGCGAGTCATCGTTCGTATTTTTCCAACTTTTTATGGTACCCCCTTCCCGCCTTTACGAGTTTGTGGATTTATGAACAATGGCGTTGGTTAAAGACCCTGAAGGCCGACAAGGCAAAGGCAGAATTGGCCCTGCTCAAAAGCCAAATCAATCCTCATTTTTTCTTCAACACCTTGAATAATTTGTACGGTTTGGTCGTCGAAAAATCAGCGCAAGCACCGGAGGTGATTCTAAAGTTATCCGACATCATGCGCTACACCATTTATCAGGGAAAAGAAGAATTGGTATCTTTGAAAGAAGAGATCAATTATTTGGAAAACTACATCGAATTGCATCAAATCCGCTATCAAAAAAGAGTGGACATTACCTTTGTGCATGAAGTAGACCAGCAACAAAAAGTAGCGCCCTTGCTATTCATTATTTTATTGGAGAATGCTTTTAAACACGGAGTAGAAAAAATGCGAGCCAATGCTTACATCCATCTTCAAATGCATTCCCATGGAAAACAGTTGCTGTTTACGATCGAAAACAATTTTGATCAAGTGGCCACCAATCAACCAGCTGGGATTGGTCTGGACAATTTAAACAAGCGATTGGCCTTTTTGTATCCCAATCAACATGAGTTGGTCGTCAGGCAAAAAGAGACCAGCTATCAAGTACAACTCAACCTGGAATTGACATGAGATATTGCATTATCGACGATGAACCCATTGCGCATCGGATCATAGAAGCGTATTGCAAAAATTTGGCTTACCTCCAAAAGGTGGGCAATTGCTATGATGCATTCGAGGCCATGCAATTGCTCAATCAGCAATCCGTAGAGCTTATTTTTTTAGACATCAATATGCCCAAACTCTCTGGCTTTGACCTTTTGAAAACAATGCAACAATTGCCCAAAGTCATTGTTACTTCTGCTTATCAAGAGTTTGCCTTGGAGGGTTACGAACTGAATGTTTCCGATTATTTACTCAAACCCTTCTCTTTCGAACGTTTCCTCAAAGCAATGAATAAGGTCGTAGACCAACCCAAAGTTGATCTACGACCTCCCTCCGAACACCCCCCGAATCGTTTTTTCCTTAAAGGGGATAAAAAGCTCCATCAAATCCATACCGATGATATCTTGTTTATTGAAGCTTACGGAAATTACACCAAAGTTTTTCTGCGCGAAGAAATGATTGTCAGCCACGAGAAAATCTCTACAATGGAGGAACTGCTCCCCGCTTCCCATTTTATGAGGGTACACAAGTCCTTTATCATTGCCCCGCATAAAATAAAGTCAATTGAGGGCAACCGAATCAAAATTGGGGAACATTTCGTACCGATAGGACAAACCTACAAGCATCAATTGAAACAACTCCTACGCAAAGATTAAGGGAGAAGCCAATCGCTCCGTTCTATTATTTAATGTAGATCAGACAGGCCTTCCCATCGTAAAGGCTCTGAAACTGATACCGGGGATTTTGGCTCACCACGTGTAAAAACGAACGCGATTCTGGCATATCTGCATTGTCTACATAGATCAATGTTTT
>JBCCSR010001253.1:0-2084 GCA_039199865.1 Bacteroidota bacterium | reverse complement strand
GATTGGTTAGGGGCCAATGTCCTCCATCGAGTAGGCTATCAACAAGTTCCTTTCCACAAGGCAGTTGACGATGAGGTCCAACCGATTCAAAAAACTTTCATTTGGGAAGTTGTGGATGAGGATGGAACAGCAATTAAAATTGGCATGTTTGGCGCCATCGTCGATTCCAATCCGCAAGACTATGTCGTGTATCAAGATCACACGGTAGAAGCATTAGAAGCCTGTCAAGAATTGGCCTTGCAAACGGATGTTATCGTTGGCTTAACCCATTTGGATATTGAAGAGGATTTGAAACTGGCAGAAAAATTACCTCAAGTCCCTCTCATCATGGGCGGACATGATCATCATCATATGAAACATCAGGTAGGCAATACAATCGTAGCCAAAGCAGATGCCAATGCCAAATCAGCTTACGTGCATACTTTGTATTATGACAAGCATACCAAACGCAGTCGAGTAAGTTCTAGACTCATCAAAATTGACGATTCTTTTAGCCCCGATCCTGAAGTAGCCGTTACTGTCCAAAAATGGAATGCTATTCTAAGAAACAATATCCGAAAAATTTTCCCTCAACCGAATGAAATCATTTATGAGGCCAACGAACCACTCGATGGCAGAGAAAACAAAATCCGTACGGAGCAAACCAGTATGGGTAAAATGTTTACAAAAGCCATGACTGCTGCGGCCCAAACTCCAGTTGACTGTAGCATTATGAATAGTGGCTCGGTAAGAATTGATGATCAATTGAGTGGTACCATCACCGCATTCGATATTTTTAGATGCCTTCCCTATGGTGGTGCCATTGTAGAAGTAGAAATAAAGGGACACCTGTTGTTAAAAATCCTTCAAGAGGGAAGAGCCAAAAAAGGGAAAGGTGCTTATCTACAAAAAGACAAAGTTCGCTTCAGCCAACAAAAGCAACGTTGGGTCATCGACAATCAAATCATTGATCCGGCCGCATCTTATCGCGTCATGATTACCGATTATTTATTGAGTGGACTAGATATTGTGTCACTTCAAGAAGATAGTGAAGGACTCCTTCAAATCAATCGGCCCGAGGTAGAAGATAAAACGGATCTTCGACGGGACATCCGGATTGCCATTATCAATTATCTCAAAAACCAGTAAGGCCCCATTATCATGAATCTCATCAATTATAATGGGCAGTTGATTCCCTCTGATCAAGCCCTCTTTTCTGCCAAAGACCGAATGATTCGTTATGGTGATGGCCTCTTTGAAAGCATTCGCATATTCAAAGGAAAAATCCCATTTTGGGAAGATCACTTCAAACGCTTACTCCGTGGAATAGAATGGCTCCATTTCCCCTTACCCAAACATTACAATACCGCTTTTTTTCAGAACGAAATTTACAAGTTAATTGGTCGTTCCACCAATGCTCGCGTTCGTTTAACTGTCTATCGAGAAGCTGAAGGATTGTATTGTCCTCAGGCAGCAAAGAGTCTTTTCCTCATTGAAGCGCTTCCCTTAGAAAACGACAACTATACTTGGCCCAATCAAGGACTAGACGTCGGTATTGCGCAAACAGCTAAAGTATTGAGCCATCCCTTATCAGGTTTGAAAACACACAATAGCCTCCCCTACATTTTAGCTGCCATCGAAAAGAAAAAAAGAGCACTTGATGACTGCTTGATCCTCAATGAAAACGGAGCGATTGCGGAAGCCAGTAGCGCCAATTTATTTTGTATCCAAAACACACAACTTTGGACGACAGATCAGCAACAAGGAGCTATTGAAGGAGTCATGCAACAGCAAATCATTTCTATTGCCAAGCAGCTGGGTATCCCCGTCTTTCGACGGAGCATTTTTCCGACACATCTGCATCGAGCATCAGAAGTTTTCCTGTGCAATGCCATTCAAGGAATCCGATGGGTTCAAAGTTTTGGAACGAATAATTACGATTGCCAAAAAAGTCGGCAAATATTCAGGGCTTTGGTAAAAAAAGTGGAAGAGAACCAATAAAATTTGCTATCATTGAGGCGGTAAAAAATGGCCTGTTCAACCAAGAAATCATCACACATGAAGAAAATATTAGTAGCCAATCGAGGAGAAATTGCCCTACGCAT
>JBCCSR010001252.1:0-2090 GCA_039199865.1 Bacteroidota bacterium | reverse complement strand
GTGTTCTATCTCCTCTGCTGTTTGGAAAATCAAGTCGCGCAAATGCTGCATTTTGGGTTGGATGCGTTCAGGATAGTTTTCAAATTTTAGAGCAACTTGAGGATTTTGTTTGATTTGGATTGAATTCATGTGTTTTGTTTTGGATAAAAGTAAAGGGTTGGGGTGACAGATGTATGTCAAGGGAAGGCTTAAAATTCATTAGAGTAGAAACCAAAGAATCTGTAGCTATCCGAATAGAAGCCAAACTTTCTTCCTTTTTCGTCTTTCCCCGTACCGCTGATTGATTTTGATTTAAATTCTACTAATCTCAATTTCTTCTTTTCTCCATTTATGACATATTCTATTTCTCTTGGAGCTTCTTTGTCACTAAAGCCAATAGTTCCAAAAGGAGTAATCTTAACAGACTTATCTACTTTGTCTTTTCTAAAAAGTCTTTCGGTATATTTTGCAATGAATGTAGTGTCTTGCCCATAATATGGAAATAAGAAAGAGCTGTCTATTACAATCTTTTCTTTCCCATAAATTTCAAGTCCTCCGATTTCAAATTCACTGTAGTATTCCTTATTTGTTCCAATCGAAAAGCCTTTACAAGCGATTTCAAACTCATAAACACCGCTATCATTGGGTAAAATCCACATAGAGCTTTTTCGATCACAAATTGAAAGTATAGTACCATCCTGTATCCATAAACTATCAGTGAAAAGTTCTTTTGAGAAGCTATTAAATACTCTAAGATTCACTTTTTGTTTAGTACTATCAGGTGGAAAATAGAATAGAAGTAACATTAGATATTTCATAGCTACTTTTCCACCTTAAACGTCTTCTTTTCCAAGCCAACACCCGTAATCGTCAGCGACTTCCATTGCTTAGGTAAAATTGGATTCTTCTGAACAATACCTCCATCCGAAATTTCTAAACCACCAAAACCAAACAAAACCGTTTGTAACATTCCACCTGCACCAGTTGCAAAATACGAATGATTCGCTGTTGCCGTTTCTGAAAGCGCACCAAAGGGCGTTTGTTGGTTGGGAACATAGCTTTCTTTGAACAATCGGAAGGCATTGTCCGCATCGCCCTGTCGAGCATACAGCACTGCAAAAATAGACTTGCCCATTGCTGGACCTTCTTTAGCTAGCTTGGGTTCGTAATATTTCAAATCCCTCAAAATACTTGCTTCATCTGTGACAATGCTCAATGGATAAGAGAGCAAATTGACATCAGCCTGTTTGATTCTTTCGCCTTTGTAGTCAGCATGTTCTTTCGTTGTACCATCAGCAAATTCTAGGATTTTGATGTTTTTAGCGACCTTTTCCCACTCACTATTCGGTGCCAAACCGACTTCCTTGGCTGCTAAAGTTGCATATTGCAAAGCCGTAATCGCAGCACCATTGGTGAAGGCATTGTCATTTACATTTGGGGCAAATTCATTCGCACCGACTACATTATTGATCGAATAGCTGCCATCTTTGTTTTTTGTGACTCGACTCACCCAAAAATCAGCGATTTCTTTCATCACAGGATAGCCTTTTTCTTCTAGCCACTTTTTGTTTCTGGTCACACGATAGTAGTTCCAAAAAGCAATGCCAATATCAGCCGTAATGTGATGCTCAAAAGGACCCGTCAGTGCAAAAGGAGGAGTGGCTTCTTCGCCTGTATCATCACTTTCCCACGGGAACATCGCGCCACGGTACCCATAATTAATGGCACGTTGTTTGGCAGGTGCGAGTCGGTCTGAACGATAGTTGACTAAAGAGCGTGCAATATCTTGGTTGAGCAGCAAGAGCGGAGGAAACATCCACAATTCCGTATCCCAAAAGATATGTCCATTGTAAGGTACTTGCAGCGATAAGCCCATAGGTGCAATGCTCAAATCAGAATCACCACGTCCGAAAGCGTACAAATGATATAAGGCCAGGCGAACATCTTGCTGTGATTCCAAATCACCTTCAATGATGATGTCTCCTTCCCAGAGTTCTTCCCACAAGTTACGATGTCCTTGTAAAAGCACATCACGCGAATTCAGCAAATTGAAGATGACCATACGTTCTGACTCCGATTTTGGATCAGAAAAATCTTTAGTCGTACATTCC
>JBCCSR010001251.1:0-2091 GCA_039199865.1 Bacteroidota bacterium | reverse complement strand
TCTAAAAACAACTGAAGAGACCAATGCAGTAGCGTCGACAAAAGACCATCTAGATGTTCTGACAAATAAGATGATTGGCATCTGGCAAGCTGTATTGCAGGACCGGTTGAAAAATTATCTTGATACTACTCACAACAAAATCCAGCCTCAGGATAATTTCTTTTACATTGGTGGCGATTCTATTTTGGCCGTAAATTTGAGCTCCAAAATTTATAAGGAAATGAATTTAAAGGTTGAGGTAGCGGACATTTTTGAATATCCCATCCTGGCTGATCTCATCGCTCATCTGACAAAATCAATCACCCCTAAAGCCATAGATATCCCGAAGGCGAGTTGGCGTCCTTACTATGATGCATCTCCGGGTCAAAGTAGATTCTATCTCCTCCAACAACTAAGTGATGATTCGACCCGCTACAATCTTTCCGGTACATTACTCCTGGAAGGAAAGTTTGATCTCAGTTTATTTAAAAAGTCATTGCATGCTTTGATGGAGAGGTATGAAAGTTTGAGGACCTCTTTTAAGCAAGTTAATGGAGAGGTAAAACAGTTTATTTGCGGATTAAAGGAGGTGAAAATTCCAATGGCTTACATCGACTTGAGGGAAGAGCAGTATACTTTGCAGGAAGCGATTCAAATGGTCCAATCGAAAGCATTGCCTGTTTTTGATTTATCTCATCCCTCCCTTTTTCAGCTAGATTTTTACCAAGTCAATGAAGGGCAATATCTTCTGCTGGTCCATATGCATCATATCATTTGTGATGAGTGGTCACTCAATGTTTTCATGCGAGAGTTGAAAAAACATTACCAGCAAATCAAAAAAGGAACCGCAAAACTCCCAATGCCTAAGGTGCAGTACAAAGATTACGCAACTTGGTACAAGAAAGAAATGCAAAATCATGGAGCCCAACTCAGCCATTATTGGAAAGAGCAATTCAAAGGGGGCGTTCCTAAGTTGGATTTACCTTTGGATCATGAACGGCCGCCTTATCGTAGCTCGACGGGAGGGCAATTTAAGCAGCGCTTGACAGCGAATCAATTGGTGTCCATTGAAAAAATCTTGGCGCGTGCAGATGTCACTCCTTACATGTTCTTCACTGCTGTCGTTACCTTTTTTCTCCATCAAATTACGAAGCAACAATCCATTATTTTTGGGACTCCATTTTCCGGACGAGTACACCCTGATTTAGAAGATCAAATTGGCTTGTTCATCAATACCATCGTACTACAGCAAAAGATAAGTGAGCAGGATACTTTTTCGGATTGTCTGCAAAAGGCAAAAAAGCAAATTATTGAAGCGCAAGCACATCAGCTTTTCCCTTTTAACCAATTGGTTGCCGAGGTCGACTACGAGAGAGAAACCGGGCGAAATCCATTTTTTGATGTATGGATGGTATACCAGAATCCAGAGATCATGGACCAAGAGTTTTACGAACTCGATGAGGAGATTAAAATGAAACCCGTTGATGATGAAGTGATCTTAAACCGATACGATCTAAAATTTGCTTTTATCAAAACAGCCGATCAAGTTGAAGTCATCTTTGAATACAGTAAAGACGTATTTAGAGCATCAACTGGGCAGAATTTATTCGAGGCGCTCTTTCAGTGTTTGAATGATTTTATCGAGCATTTTGATGAAAAAATCAATCACTATTCTTTAGATGTAGAACAATTGAAAAGAAAGCCAACCAAACCAGGATTAAAAAAGGTAGCCAGAAATTAGTGGCCTTACACTTCATCAGAAAATCAAAACAAACAATAAGATTATGAAAAAAATACAAAGAAGGTCAAGAGCGCATAGCACAGTGCAGGAAATGGAGGTGAAAAAGTTTTTCTTTGATGAACAATCAAAGCTACCACGAGTATTTCAGGCAATGTATCCTGGTCTTAATCTTGAAAATTGGATCAATAGAAATCGGGATTTGATTCAAAGTGATTTGAACCAGTATGGCGCCATTTTATTTAGAAATTTTAGTAATACCTCTATCGCTGATTTTGATCAAGTTGTTCGATCTTGGAAGCCAGATTTGTTGGACTATGATTTTGGGTCTACACCAAGACAGAATTTACAAGAAGGGATTTTTACCAGTACGG
>JBCCSR010001250.1:0-2092 GCA_039199865.1 Bacteroidota bacterium | reverse complement strand
GAGTGCGCCAATGAGGATATAAATCCAGGAGGTATTTAAGAAAACAGAAGTCAGTGCCCAAGCTCGCTGCGCACTCAATTGAGCATCGGGATTGATCCAATCTTTGTAGAAAAGAGCTGGATTCAGAAAGACGAGATAAGCAACAAAAGAGCCAAATAGAGCGACATGGCGAAGGGAGCTTTTGACCTTAAGTGCATACAAATAATAGAGAAGGGGCAAAGCGGCACCTATGAGACTGATGCTAAATATTGTCATCTCAAGATCTCGTCCAGTCCATTTTATAATGCCTTTTGCCATAGCTTCCAAAGCAAGTCCGATGCCCATTGGTCCCACAATTGTGTAGCTCATCACAATGCTAATACCACAGAAAAGGAAGCCTAGTTTTTTCCCAAAGTTTTCATTTTGCTTGTTGTCTGTCAACTTTCCTTCCATTTTATTTTTCTTTTTTAAACTTCTTCTTCCTCTTGACGAACAGTAATTCAACTTGCTCTATTGTACTGTAATATTCACCTCATCCGTAATGACAAATCGATGGGGTTCATCTGCATTCAAATCATCATCATCAAAAGCACTAAAGCGTATTCGATAATGGCCAGGAGTAGAAAAGAGCACCGTGGTGTTTCTAGATTGAGCATTCATCAATTGAATGGGAGCGGGACCTTCCTCCAATTCCCATTGTACCGTCCAGCTTTGATTGAGTACCCCATTTTTCTGAATGCTTCCATTGAGGCCAACCACTGCGCCTACTTGCACGGTTTGATCATTTCCAGCGAAAGCCAAATAACCCGTATCCGTATCTGGCCAAGGCCACGGTGGATTTTGCATGGCTGGAAAATGTTGTCGATAAAAATCATAGCGTCCAGCCCAGTATTCTTCTGGATGATTGTGTCCATTTTCACGAAAGAGCCCCAATGTTTTTGGGCCTGCTAATTGATTGTAAAGTGTCATGACGGTTCGTACTGGACAGATGCTATCTAGATAGCTAGTGATGCCGAGCGAAGGGCCCGTAAATCGTTGGGCAAAGTAAACGGCATCGATATACTTCACCGCTGCATTGGTAGCTTCTGCATGTTGAGGGCTACCAAAATTATCGTCGGATGCTCTGAGGTAATAGGGAAAACCAGAGGCTTGGTCATGTCTTTTTCCGTGGTGAAGGGCCAGCGCTGGATTGCTATATACCAAGAGTTTGACTCGTTGATCCAATCCCGCAACGATCGCCGCCAAGCCTCCTCCCTGACTCACGCCATTGACACCGATGCTTACTCCATCAAAGTCGGGGCGGGTATACAAATAATCGATTGCCCGGACCGCCGCCAAGACACTCCATTTGTAATATAGGCTGTCGGGATTGTTGATGACATTGGGTTGATAGGCATTGGGATCTTCTTCGTCGATGGGTCGGTTATGAATAGAAATGGTCAAGGCGATTGCTCCTCCTCTTTCGGCAGTGGTGATGTCGGGAGATACTTGGTTGGCATTATCCCCAAAAGCGGGTAGGGTCAGGATGGCAGGGTAGGGGCCATTGCCCTTGGGCACCGATACATAACCATAGACCTTCCGATTGTCTACCATCGCCAAACTAACGGTATGAGTAGTCGTATACTGGCTCTCTTCAATGAATTGGAGAGCCGGATCGATTGGAACCGCAGCGAGCTCCGTCAATTGCGCATTCCAAAAATCCATCAGATCCGATGGTTCTTCTTCAAAGGCTTGTATCTCAAGAGGACTAATCAAGGCACCAGCAATCATCTCCTCATTTCCCTTGACCAATCGGCACAAAACATTACCGGGTTCTTCCGCACGATAGACGATAGGAAGGCTTGCCCCGGGAGAGAGTTGAACTTTCCCACTAGCCAAAACGGAGGCGAAGCGGTCACTGAACAAAGTGTAAGTAGCTAGATTACTACTTGTCGTTTGTATATTGAATTGAACGGTTTCCCCCACCTCATAGATACCACTGGGGCGATCTACTTTTAGGGTGGTTTGTGCCGACAGGCCAATGGTGCCAGCAATTAAAAAAAGACAAAGCCCAATTAGCGGTAAAAATGGTATCATCATATCGTTAAAGATCAGTCTTGGTAAAAAGTTGATT
>JBCCSR010001249.1:0-2094 GCA_039199865.1 Bacteroidota bacterium | reverse complement strand
GTTTCTTCTAAGTTTTCCCGCAATTTTTCATCGAGTAGATATTTGCTAAACAAATAATTGCTTTCGCTCGCTCCTTTTCCCGCCAGCTGGATGGTCTCATCAAATTGACTGGGGTCAATAGTCAGTTTGACTTTATCACCCGGTTCAAGAAACAAGGCTGCCACTTCATTTCCGTGAGCAAAGTTATATCTTGCTCCTTCCTCTGCCTGAAATTTGATTTCAAATTTTCCGTCTACCACTTCTGCCTTATGCGCTGCTTTTCGGTTGGAGATGGCTACCTTATCACTTGCTGGATTGGTAATGAGTCCTTCTACAATGATTTCGCCAGCTTTGTTTGCCATTTCGGTCTCTTGCGCTTGAGTAGCGGGCATCAATGCCAAGGCGAAGAAGGGAAGGAGAAATAAAAATAATTTTTTCATGATTTGAGTTTTGGTGAGTCAGGATAATGGTCAAATATTAAAATCAGTTTTGCCAAAGGGCAATCGAAATGAAAAATGATTTTTTGCGTTACTAAAATATGGTTCTAAGATTTACGACATACTCATTCATCACTTTAGTTTTTTTCTTGTCGCTTTCTGTCAATTTGGGTTGGAATTGGTTTTTCCTAAAATGGATCAAACTGATCCCTTTTCAGGATAAGATGATGCATTTCGTTTTGATTGGAATGCTTTCCTTTTTTGTCAATGTGTTATTGAATGCCCGTAGGCTAGACTTTGCTGGTTTCTCCATTTTAGCTGGAAGTCTACTCGTTTTTACGATTACCACCTTAGAGGAATTCAATCAAATGTCTTTGGCACACCGCAATTTCGAGTTGCTCGACTTGCTTTGCAACCTCCTGGGAATCATTTGTTTTGGCAGATTGGCAGCGTTAGTAGTCCCAAAAAAGACTAAGAAACCAATTCCTCCAAAATCGTTTTGATCTCTTTGGATGAAGGTCTGGGCGCTCTAGCATCAATGATTTTTCCTTGATCATCTACCAAGATAAAGCGTGGAATGCCACTGACTTGATAATCTCTACAAATTTTGCTTTGTCCCGCATTTTCGCCAATCAATTGAAGGCCTTTCATGGATTGGTCTTTCACCATTTTTTCCCAGGCATCAATATTTTTATCAATAGATATGCTGGCGAAGACCAGGTTTGGATAATTTTTATAGGCCTTTTGTAAACTTTCTAAATGTGGAATTTCCTTTTTACAGGGACCGCACCAAGTCGCCCAAATGTCAATGTAAACATATTTCCCTTTAAAATCCGACAGGGCGAATTCTTTTCCATTGATGTCTTTGTACTTAAAATTAGGAGCCGGTTGCCCCCGATTCAGGGGAATCCAACGATTGTATTCTTTGTTGACAATTTCTTTATAAATAGCGTTGGTATTGTTTTCGTTGAATGCCTTCATCAACTCGCCAAGATCGTTAACGGACTGGTATTTCAAATGGTCTTGGAAGATGGAAAAGGTTAGAAAATCCTTTACTTTTTGGGCAGTGAATTGTTCGTTAACCGCACGAAGATTGGCCAAGGTACGGCCATTGGTTTTGGACTTTAGCTCCGGATCTTTTTCCATTAACTTTACTCCTTCTTCGTAGAGATAATGGATTAAAAACTTCTGATAATTGGTGCTTCCCACGATGGCTTCATCGTTGAAATTTACCTGATCGAGGTATTTCATGAACTCAGGAGAGGCTTGGAAATCTGGTTTCTGAGCATAGAACTTATGATAGCGTGGATAGTTGTAGTATTCATCTGCCCATTCGTAGAGTAGGTCTGCTTCTTCGGTGGCGACAAAGCTAGGATGCATGCCTTTGTTGTCTTTGAGATAATCTTCCCATACCGATTTAGCGGCTTGTAAATGCTCGTTCATCACCTTCTGAAACTCAGCTTCTCCTAAGGCATAGTTTTGTTGCTTATTGAGGCGACTGCCACCCGCCATACTTTTGTTTTTCAGATAGTTGTTTTCAGCAACACCATCTCCAGAAAAACTCAGACTAGCCAATGGATTGCTCCCATTCAAACTGATATTGATCTTGTCACCGGGTTTGATGAACAATTTGAACTTTTGATTGCCATTGACCAAATCATAATAAGTCGGTTCTGTC
>JBCCSR010001248.1:0-2095 GCA_039199865.1 Bacteroidota bacterium | reverse complement strand
TTCAAAACTAATCCGGGCATTTTCCACATCTAATTTTTTGGAAAATATTTCTTTCTGTCGATCCAACTCTCGCTCGGCATCCTGAAAACGAATACGGGCCAGTTGCACACTAGACTGAGCATTGTTGATATTGACTTGACTAGGAATCAGTTTGATCCGGGCCAAACGTTGCCCTTTCTTGACCATTTCTCCGGGCTCTACGTAGAGTTGGTCGACCACCCCAGACACTTGTGGCTTGACCATGACCTCCTGTCGCGGTTTGATTGAACCAGTAGCCACTGTTTTTTTAACGATATCGCCGATTTCCGGTTTTGTAATTTCAATTCCTGCCACAGCTTCATCAGACTTTTGGACAAAATAGGCGGCCAATAATCCGGTAACGACCAATAATACTAATCCTAATGTAATGAGACAACCCTTATTCATTGTATGTTTCAGTTAAGTTGGTGATAAAATTGAACTCCCCAATCCATAAGATGAGGATGAATTTCACTTAAATTTTCGATTTTTAGTTTACAATATCTTTAAATCCCAAACCTTAGCTTTTGTCCCCCTCCTTCCATCATTTCCCGTAAGTATGTAGGAGTGAATAGCGATCGCAAAAGCGAAGTGCGTGTGCCTTCCCATTGGGCTAAACTTAGGTTTGTATTTTATTCGTCTTTCAAAGCAATGACTGGATTAATGCTGGCTGCCTGCATGGCAGGAATCAATCCGGTGATGGCTCCACTGATAATTAAGATCAATAAAGCAATGACCCCAATGCGGAAATCAACTTCTGGATTGGCATAAAACTCTGCTCCCTCTCCCACTCCAAGATTGAGTAGATAGACAATCAAAGTCCCACAAACCAAGCCCAGGTAGCCAGCGATGGTCGTCAAGAATACTGATTCCATCAAAATCATGCTGATGATGGAACTCGGTGTTGCACCAAGTGCTTTGCGTACTCCAATTTCTTTGGTTCTTTCCTTTACGGTAATCAACATGATGTTTCCAACACCAATAATCCCGGCCAATAAACTACCAATTCCGACAAACCAAACCAAGAAACGAATGCCTGCAAACAAGCCCATAATTTCTCCAAACTCTTCCTCGACATTGTCCGACCATATGCCCTGTCGATCGTCCGGAGCAACTTTATGTCTTTTTTTCAACAACGCTTTAACGCCATGTTCGACCTCTGCTGCCCCGAAGTTTGGCTTCATCGAACAAACAAACCAGCCGATGCGGTCTGGGCGATTGGTCATTTGCTGTACGGTAGTCAAAGGCAGAAAAATGGTTTTTTCATCATCGATGGCATCATTGCCCCTTCGATTGGAATGCATGATGCCCGCAATGCGATACTCGACATTTTGCACCTTGATGTATTCCCCAATTACCTGTTCTCCCTTTTCAAATAAGACTTCTACGACTCGCTTACCGACGATGGCTATTTTCCTTTTGTTTTCGATATCAAGGTCGTTCAAAAATCTTCCCTCCGCGACGGTCAGCGCATCGATATGCACCAGATCAGGCATATCGCCACGTACATCAAAGGCTCCCTTTTTATCCCCACGAATGACCTCACCGGAAGGCATCCACAAGCGGGGCGCCAAATAAGCGATTTTGTCTCCAAACTGAGCTTTGATCGCTGCTATATCACTATTTTTCAATTGAATATTTCTTCCAGGTTGGAGGCCCATGTAGGGCTTGGTGGTAAAACTCCCTCCCATGTAAACGCTATTCTTGGCGTGAGATCCAAACAGCCCCATTACCCCATTTTCCAATCCCTTACCCGCTCCCATTAAAAACACCAACATGAAAATACCCCAGAAAACCCCCAATGCAGTTAAGAAGGTCCGCAGCTTATGCTTTTGGATGGTATTCATAATTTCTTGCCAACGATCGAGATCAAACATGTTGTCTTTTTTTTAATACAAAAGTAATTTAACCTTTCATTGCTACTACTGGATTGATTCGCACGGCTTGTATAGCGGGAATCAGACCTGCAATTGCTCCGCTCAGCACCAGAATGAATAAAGCAACGAGTATCGTTCCCACATCTACCTCCGGATTATGGAAGAATTCGGCCTCGATTTCATTTTGCTCCATAATTTGC
>JBCCSR010001247.1:0-2107 GCA_039199865.1 Bacteroidota bacterium | reverse complement strand
TATAGACTATAGTTCGAAGTTCTCTCCGTGGCTCGCCAACGGTAGTATTTCAGCACGAACCATTTATCATGAAGTAAAGCGATTTGAACGCGAAGTAAAAAAAAACCAGGACACCTATTGGTTGATTTTTGAGCTGATTTGGCGGGATTACTTCAAGTACGTCTCTTTGAAACATGGTAATGCCATTTTCAAAATTGGGGGCATTCTAGAAAAAAACTACGCTTGGAAAAATGACCCTAGACATTTTCAGGCATGGACCGAGGGCAGCACATTTGAACCTTTCGTCAACGCCAATATGATTGAATTAGCACGCACGGGCTGGATGAGCAATCGGGGACGACAAAATGTAGCAAGTTATTGGGCAAAGGAGCTGGAGCAAGACTGGCGTATTGGCGCTGCCTATTTTGAGGCGATGCTCATTGACTACGACGTACACAGCAATTGGGGCAATTGGATGTACAACAGCGGAGTGGGCAATGACCCGCGCGACCGGAAATTCAATATCAAACGCCAAGCAGATATGTATGATAGCAATGGCCGGTTCCAAAAACAGTGGTTACAGGAAACCTTATTCTAGGGAAAAAGAATCTTCGAAGAGCTCTTAGATTATTTAGGGATTATTTAACAGGGTACCCTTAAACTTTTGGTACCATTATTGCCGTAGATATAATGAAGTAAAATATTCCGCCTAGGCGTCCATATATATGCAAAAAGTCCTTTGAAATACATTTCGAAGGACTTTTTCCCTTTTATATAGCACTGTTTATTCTAAAATACCGTCCACGATACCGTATTCCACTGATTCTTCAGCACCCATCCAATAGTCACGGTCAAAATCTTTCATGACCTTTTCAAAGGTTTGTCCACAGTTGTCTGCCAAAATCTGTGCGCCAAGCTCTTTCGTCTTAATAATCTCTCGGGCTTGAATTTCAATATTCGACGCTTGTCCTTGTGCACCTCCACTCGGTTGGTGAATCATCACACGGGCGTGCGGTTGAATAAAACGACGTCCTTTTTCTCCAACAGATAACAGAATGGACCCCATAGAAGCGGCCAAACCAGAACAGATGGTAGAAACCGGGCTTTTGATTTGTTTTATGGTATCATACATCGCAAATCCTGATGTCACATATCCGCCTGGACTGTTGATAATCAATTGAATTTCGTCATTGCTTTGCAAATCAAGGTACATCAAACGGTCAATTACATGTTTTGCCGAATCATCATCCACCATACCCCATAAAAATACCTTTCGCTCTTCAAGCAATTTTTCGTGAATCAAATCACTGACTTTTCCCTTTTTTGAACTCATGTCTTCTTTAATTGTACATATCAAAATTAATCAAATTAAAGGGAAACTGTACAGCCACACAACCACCAGAATTTGAGAATTTTAGGACTTGACTTCTACTTTGGTCGAGGTCACGTCCTTTATTGGAATTACGTATTTGCCCGATTTGGTCACCAAGGTCACACTGTTGTTTTCGATGGCTTCAATGGAACCTGCCAAGTCACCAATGACCACTTTGTCCCCCACGGCATAGGTTCTTCGGGTATAAAAAGACCGTAGCAAATCAGTGATAATGTCTCGAGAACCTAGGCCAACTCCGATGGCAAATGCCAACAGAAAGGCACCCAGAATCATGGTTATGTTATTCGTGATGATGGTAGTATCGATTCCCGCTTGATTCAATGCTGTAATCGAAATGAAAATCACGATAATGTAAAACAACAAGTTGCTCACTACATTAGACCCCGAGAATTCAAGACTTTCAAATAGCTTTTTGACCGTGTTTTTGACAAAATTGCCAACGTAGAGTCCAATCATCATCAAGGCCAGCGCACTGAACAATCTCGGTAGGTAACGGAGCAGGTTTCCAATTTCCGTAGAGATGATTTCCCAGCTCAAAATATCGGCGGCGACAATCAAAAAGACCAAAAGCAAAACCCACTTCACAAAACCCAACACGATTTTGATGATATCCAGCTTGAAACTTCCTTTTCCAAAAAGGTCCATTTCATTGATTTTATCACTCAATTTGTCCATTTTGGCCAACTTCATGACTTTCCCCAAGACAAACAAAACAATCTTAGTGACGAGCCACTC
>JBCCSR010001246.1:0-2109 GCA_039199865.1 Bacteroidota bacterium | reverse complement strand
TGGCACGACAATGGTTTCCCATTCACCAGAAGTTTTGAAATAGTAAATATAGGAATGCCAATCATTCGATTTGCTCTTGACCCTAAATTGATAGCGTTTTCCATCTCCTTTCAAGCGAAGTACGATTTGGCTTGCCCCTTTGATGCTCTTTTGGTCAAAGCGATGTCGGATCGAGGTAAAACCACCGTTGTTATCCAATGAGACTTGCCCCGCAAACACGGCATGCCCTTTTTCATTCAAGTTGAGCGTTCCTTGAGACAATCCTCCCATTACTCCGTCGTTGACGACTCTCCACTGGTCTAGGTTACATTCCTCGTTGAAGTCAAAAAGTAATTGTCCGTCGCTCATTAAAAATAAAGTGATCATCAATAAGTAAGTCATGTATAGCCAACAGTATTCATCTGAAATGGTTTATTGATGATCCCTTTAGTCTACGAAATAAATCGTTACTGGTACTTAATCCCCATGGATGGTCACCGTAGAAGGTCCGGGGGAAGAGACCACTCTCCACCTCGCATAGGTAGCCGTAGTACCACAATGTGCCCCTCGAGTACTTTGACCACAGCCTCCATTCCAAATGGGACTGTAGCTAATGCCCATGGCACCTCCAATTTGATTGGTGAACCACCGAATTCCCAGCCAACGATAATGACCACAGGAGGGATCTCCCGGATGGATTACTGTTCCACCGGCTGGTAAATAAATTAAATCACTTAGGTTGCAAGGCGTACAGGCCTCACCGCTTCCATTGTCAACTTGACTGGCTTCTACGTAGATTGGACAAGACGTGTTGTTTTGAATGGTTAGTTGAGCTTTCGCCAAATTGGAGAACAGCAAAGCGGAGGCGAATAAAAGATAGAACTTAGGCCAAAGGCCGATGGTAATTACCGATTTCATCAGGATAAAGTTTTAGGTTAAAAAATAGACTTTTTGACAAAAGTCTGATCAAGGTGAAGCCAAACGAACTTGACTTACAGGTGAGTAGTTAGCACTGTGGTTCGATGAGAAATCGATTAATACCGAAGGAAAGATAGGGAATTCGGAACAAATAGTGAAAGCTCTGGATATGATTTAATCAAAGAGGGAAAATAAAGTGGTGAAAATAAGCCCTTAAATGGTGACCATTTCCTCGACGGGACAGGGAATAGAAAAGAAAAAGGTACTTCCCTCTCCTTCTTTTGACTCTACCCAAATTTCTCCTCCCATATTACTTACAATCCTTTTACAGGTAGCCAAACCAATCCCCGTACCTTCAAATTCAACTCGGGTATGCAAGCGTTTGAACATGTCAAATACTTTTGGGAAGTTTTCTTTGGAAATTCCAATGCCATTGTCTCGGATGGAAAATTCGTAGCTATTGTCTTTTCGTTGACAATCGACAATAACTTGGGGTTGCTCTTTTTTGTTGAATTTCAAACCATTACCCACCAAATTCTGGAGCAACTGAACAACTTGGGTCCGATGTGCTTTTACCACTGGAAGATTTTCGCGGTGGACGATCAACTGTGCATTCTTGCTTTCTAAACGATGCTTTAAATTGGCCTCCACCAAAATCATTACATCGCCCACATCCACCAATTGAGTTGGTGTATCTTGTTTACCACAACGAGAATAATCCAGTAAGTCATCCAACAAGGTTTGCATCCGTCCCACGGCATCGGTAATGAAAAACATAAATTCCTTTCCACTTTCGTCCAACTGATGTTGGTATTTTCGATCCAACAAATTGGTGTAGGAATGAATCATGCGTAAGGGTTCTTTTAGGTCATGGGAAGCTACATAGGCAAATTGTTGTAGATCGTGGTTAGAATATTCAAGTTGTTTATTTTTGATGGCAATCTCTTGATTTTTAGAGTTCAGCAAGCGGTTTTTCTCTCCCAACAATTTATTTACTTTACGCTGACTGGACAATCGCAAAGCAATCCACAGGATTAACAGAAAAAACAATAAACTGACAATCGCAAAAATATAGCCCTTCAATTCCTGAATCTTTTCGTTAGACACCAGCAGTTCATTCTCTTTTTTTAGCAGCGAGATTTGGTGTTCCTTTTTTTCAATTTCATACTTTCGTTTTGTTTGTCCCATCTCCTCAACGAAAAGACCGTGGAG
>JBCCSR010001245.1:0-2110 GCA_039199865.1 Bacteroidota bacterium | reverse complement strand
TCGTTATTATGGTTCTATTTTCAACCAAATTGTAAAAGCCCTTCAGAACAAATATGAAAAATTGTAGCATCAAATCCCCTGTTATTTTCCAATTCTTTGGTCTGTTTATCCGTATTTTTAGGCAAAAAGGTGTATTTAAAACTTCTTTGCGTCTACAAGATCATTTACTATTGCTGTGTGTTATGATGACGATGAATCCAATAAGTCAAGCGCAAGATAACCCTAGTTATCAAATGCCACCCCAAGATATTGCCGGTTTGGTCGATGCCGACCCCACCCCACAAGCTAGTCTGAGTCCTAACGGAGGAGTACTGCTGTTATTGCAAAGACCCAATCTTCCTTCGATCGAGGAGGTCGCTCAAAAGGAATTGAGGTTGGCCGGGATTCGTATCAATCCCAAAACCAATGGGTCCAGCCGCGCTTCCTATTACAATGGGATGAAAATTAAATCATTGGCAACGAAGACCGAAAAACAAGTTTCTGGACTGCCCCAAGCCGCCCGAATAGAAAATGTGAGCTGGTCGCCGGATGGCAGCAAAATTGTATTTACTATCACTCAAAACAATGGTTTGGAATTGTGGATGGTCGATACCGAGGTGGCAAAGGCTCGTCGCCTTACGGAAGCCGTAGTGAATGATGCCATCTCTGGTTTACCTTTCCGCTGGTTTTCTGACAGTCAACACGTCTTGTACAAATCAGTTTTGACCGATAGAGGTCGGGCTCCAGAGGAAGAAACAATACAGAGTGGTCCGGTCGTTCAGGAAAACAAGGGGAGTTCCGCTCCCGTTCGAACCTACCAAGATTTATTGAAAAATAGCTACGATGAACAATTGTTCGAATATTTTACTACTAGTCAGCTGATGTTGATCAACCTGGAAACGGGAAAGGTGCAAAAATTTGGAAAAGCAGATATCATCGCAGCGTTCAGCACCTCACCAGACGGCAATTACGTACGGGTTGCCAGCATTAAAAAGCCATTTTCCTATATCGTTCCTTACGGTCGTTTTGGACAAAGCATTGCCATCTACGATAAGGCCGGACAAGTGGTCAAACAATTGCCAGATTTACCAGTAGCAGAAAATATTCCCAAAGGATTTGGTGCGGTACGAGAAGGCGCTCGCTCCTTTAGTTGGCGATCAGATGCTCCGGCAACGCTTACTTGGGTAGAAGCTCAAGATGGGGGAGATCCCAAGCGGGAAGCAGAGGTAAGAGATCAGTTGTTTTCTTGGGCTGCTCCTTTTGAAGGTAGTCCTAAAAAGGGCATTGCTTTTCAACTTCGTTTTAGTGGAATTGATTGGGGAAGCGGCGAACTGGCCATGGCTTACGAATGGTGGTGGCCCAACCGTCAAGTGATTACGAGCCGCTGGGAACCCGATCATCCGGAAAAAGGAAAGACCATTATTTTTGATCGCTCCTGGGAGGATCGGTACAATAGCCCGGGGAGTTTTGAAATGCACCTTAATGAGTATGGTCGCAGTGTTTTAATGACTGCAAACGAAGGACAAACACTTTTCCTCATGGGACAAGGGGCTTCTCCGGAGGGTAATCGTCCTTTTGTCGACCAGTATGATCTTGCCAATCAAACGAGTCAACGACTCTGGCGTTCGAAAGCACCTCATTATGAAGTGCCCATTGCGATTTTGGATGAAAAAAAGGCCATTGTCCTAACTCGACGAGAAGCCAATGATGAGGTACCCAACTATTTTCTTCGCCATTTGCTCAAAGACCAATCTGAGCAGATTACTTTTTTTGACAATCCCTACGAAAAACTAAAGGCAGTAAAAAAGGAGCTGGTGAAATACCAACGAGCGGATGGGGTAGAACTGACGGGGACCTTGTATCTGCCACCGGCTTATGATAAAGAAAGAGACGGTCGATTGCCGGTTTTGATGTGGGCTTATCCTCGCGAATACAAGAGTGCAGATGCTGCTGGGCAAGTAAAGGATTCGCCCTACGAATTTATCCGCTTGAGCTGGTTTTCGCCCATCTTTTGGGTAATGGAGGGCTATGCTGTTTTCGATGATTTTGGAGTACCCATCGTAGGAGAGGGCGAGCAAGAACCCAACGAAACTTTTGTGGAGCAGTTGGTGGCAGATGCGGAAGCCGCTAT
>JBCCSR010001244.1:0-2111 GCA_039199865.1 Bacteroidota bacterium | reverse complement strand
GGTAAGTTCAACAATTTTATCTTCCGCCATACACACACTGATGCCATCTTCAACTAGGCGATAGCCAAAATAGATTTCATCGTTTTTTTCTAGCTTATACTTGGGATCATTTGAATTGGAAGGCAACCATTTTTTTCCATTGTCGAGTCGCAACAAAAGGCGACAGCCGTCCAGGCCAGTGTGATCTTCTACAATGGCATGCGTAGTACAAGCAATTGTCTTTTCAATCGGATCTTTGGTTTTGGGTGGATCCGTCACCACCTCCTTTTTGGTTTTGCACTGAAGGGTAAGCATTAAAAACAAGTAGAATAGGGCGTAGCGCATGGTTTTGTGTTTTGTTTTTTTGATGGCAAAATCTGGTTTCGGATTAGTCGCCGTTTTCTAGCTGTTCTTGTAGCTTGCGATTATCTTGTTCGATGATTTGATCCATCACTTCCTCTAGCTGTTCTGCTCCAATTCGATTGACCAGGATTTTTTTGTCTTTGTCTAAAATCAAAATTTTTGGAGTAATCCTAGTATCGTATTTTCGATGGAATTTAGAAGTGTTGAAGGGATCGTAAACATTGATCAAAGGTTCCATTTTTTTACTTTTGACAAATTCCCAACATTTGGGCGCCTCTTCTCCGATCTTGATACAAGAGGCCATAACTTTGACACTTTTGTCTTTAAATTTTTCGTAAAACTCCAGAAGATGGGGTGTCGCTTTTTCGCAATGGCTACAGCCTGGACGCCAGAAGAACAAGATGGTATAATCAGAATCAATATCGTAAAGAGAAAACTTGCTACCATCTTCTTTAGTCATTTTGATATCTGGAGCTGTTCTGCCGATGAGTAGGGGCCTAAGGCGCTTCGCCTCGTTGATGATTTTATCAAGGGTTTCCTGCTCCAACCAATCGGCTTTACCCGCAGCGTAGTACTTGTCTACCAAATGAACGTATACCGCATCCATCCCCACTAATTTGGATTCTGCGTAAGTATTGAGAAAATGCCGAAGATAAAACTCAAATGTCTTTTGTGCTGGCCGAACTTTTTCCAAAATTAAATCAATCGATTGATTGATAGAATCGGGAATGGTCGGCGTCATTTGGTTGATGTAGTAATCGACTTTTTTGAACATCATCGGATTGTGATAATGGGAGGGATCGGTCATATCGATTTGATCGAAAAAATGCGCTTTGCGATAGTAAAAGCGATTGCGCTGTACGGTTTCCTCTTCACCTTTGTATTCGGGAATTTCGGGTTCGAAACCAAACTTGATCCAATTGGCAACCATGGACTTTGGATTTTTGGCAACGATTTGATTTTGTTTTTCTTTGACCTGCTGATTGATCTGGTTGAGTTCTTCCTCTTGTTGCGTTGTCGCTTTTCCAGCTTCTTTTCCCGTTTTAATTTGTTGTCGCAATTCTTGAGCTTTCGGTCCAATGGAGTTGAGAAACCCTACGTATTCATAGAACAACTCATTATCTGGAGAGCCTTTGATCGTAATGTCATTTTTATCGAGTTTGGCGACATCGACTTCTAGTTCAAAATGTTGATTGGCTTGATCGATAAAAATTTGGAGAAATTGATTGTTGGGAGGAATGACGATGAGGTAAACGCCCGATTCTAAAACTTCTTCTCCTTTGAATACGACTCGATCATCCGCTAATGCAACCGTGTCGACAATGAAAGGGTTTTCACCATAGTAGGTAGCCAGGTAGGCTTCTTTTTCCTGGAAGTTATTGAATTTGACGACAATCTCGTGTCCACCATTATTTGCGTAAATACTCAGCGCAAAGTTCAGTAAGCCAACAAGTAAACCAAGTCTTAGCATTGTAAACAGTTTTTTATGATCGATTTAGACAATTTGCGTCCGAATGAGCTAAGCACTTTATTCAGACGGCAAGTGTTAAATATTTTATAATTTTTTTTTAGTGGTCATTTTCTGGATGGGCCATTGCATTTTTTACCTTAATCCTTACCAATGACAAGCCAAAAATACGTAGACTCTACCAAAAAATCAGCATCACCAAACCACTGTATTTAAACTGAAAATGACAGGAGTTTATTTTTTTGAAACATTTAAGTAATTAAAGTGTAAAATCCGTACATTTGTGCTGCTTTTTGGAAGC
>JBCCSR010001243.1:0-2115 GCA_039199865.1 Bacteroidota bacterium | reverse complement strand
TTTCTTACCTATTTGCCGGGTTATACACACTTTAATCCTATTCAACTTGGGAGCGGCTTAAAGCATTAAATCAGAAAAGTGATTCCCCTTCCCGCTTATTGTTTCCATCCTATTTAAATCTGGACAAACACTTGAGGAAGGGGGAGAATGGTATCTTAATTTCACCCCATCGGGTGAAGGCATTTTTGGGTTTTTCCTGTAATTTGCAAAAAAAATATCATGAAAGAAACAATACTGTTATTATGTCTGGCAATTTCTTTTTCTATCAGCGCACAGAAGTTACCAAGCCATGTAGAGTATGTCAAATCTACACCTGGAAAAACGATTGAGATCAAGGGGAACCTGTCAGAAGGACAAATTATGGAGGATTTGAGTTGGGCTTGGAACAGTTCAGTAGCCTGTTTTCCTGCCACCAAAAAGCAATGCTTTTCGGGAAACCATGTGCTGTATGCGACGGATTTACCCAGTTATTCTGAAATGGAAATATTCGTGATACCCGACGATCCAGCAACCAATTTGAGCGCTTATGCTTATCAAATTGGTGCAAACAGTATGGCCATCGTACCCGATTTGTCTCGATGTGTTCGCTGCGAAGTGGATCACCATCGAGATCGTTTACGTGCCGGCCAATCTCCCACGACAAGGCGAAAGGTCAAAGACTTGCTTGCTTTACGAAATCCCTATCGAGTCATCATTGGAGTCGTTGGAGGGGAAGGGGCCCAAGAAGGAGGCTACACCCTTCAGATTAATTTAAAGCAACGTTAGCTTTTGATCAATCTTTAACAGATGATAAAAATGGGTTTACTCGTAGCGCATGATCAAAAAAAAATATTTTGTTGATTTTCAGTAGTTTATCATTTTTTTTGAAAAAAAGTAGATCAAAGTTTATGGAATTTGCGGGGTTGCTGCGTCTAAGTATAGCATCTGACCGATTGAATAAGGATCCAATGGATTGGTCAAGCATTGCAGAGATACCATTACCTGAAAAGATGCACCAGGTTTGGGTGGCGGAGCTATCAGCTTAGTAGTGATCGCCAAGGAGATCGGTTTCGGGCCGATCTTGAGGGCGGGTTCCCACCCTCTTTGCCCCAAACGCTACCTCCAGTCCAAAAGTCCAAAAGTCCAAAAATCTTCTATCCATTTTTAGGAGAAAGCCCCAGATGATAAAAAGAGCAGTCGACTATAAATTGATGGTTCTTTGTATATTGATGATTTTATGGTAAACTTCACTGTGAGGTCAATTGACGATTAAAGTATTCATGTGAAAAAGTATTTAACACTGCTCCTGCTCGCAACTGCTTTCTATTCTGCGCTAAGCCAATCCAATCACGTTCAAGTAGACAGCCTCATTCAGCATTTAAATGATTCGATGGCGGATACCAATCGTATGAAAATTTATGAGCAAATTGCGACCAAAATGTGGACCAAAGATACGGTCTTGTCTTTGCAATATGTCGATTCTATGTTGCTACTGGCCAAAGCGACCAATGATGTAGCGGCCATGGGGCGCAGTTATTTGGTGCGGGGAACTGTCTATTCAAATTTCAATCAGTACAACAAAGCCATTGTACTTTTTAAAGAAGCGCTAATCTTTTTTGAGCAAGTAGATGATCCCCAATATTTAGGGACGACTTACAACCGGATGGGAAATAATTTCTACTATCAGGGTATGATTAGCAATGCGCTTGCCGTTTATATCAAAGCCCAACCCTTCTTCGAGCTCGCTGGTACAAAGAAAAGAGCGGCGCAAAATCTCAATAATATTGCGATCATGTACAGATCGCAAGAGCAGTACCAAAAAGCAATTGAGATCTATGAAATGTCTCTAAAGATCAAGCGAGAGGTAGAAGATTCCATCGGCATCGCAAACACCTATTTCAATATTGGCTTGGCTTATGGTTTTATGAAAAAAGGAGATTTTGCCATCGCCAATCTAGAGAAGGCAAAGCAAATTTATAAATCCTTAAATGCGGAAAAAGACATCGCCAGTATTGATCTGGCTTTGGGTATCCAGTTGATCAAACAACAGTCTTATGAAGAAGGAATTTTTATTATCGAGCAATCTCTAAGTCGGAATAGAGCTTTATTTTCCAGTGGAGATATATTGAATTCGTA
>JBCCSR010001242.1:0-2123 GCA_039199865.1 Bacteroidota bacterium | reverse complement strand
CCCGTCTGTCTTTGTTCTTTTTGCTCTTGTGTATTGGAAAAGTCTCTTATGGAGGAGGCATTAGGGGAAGCATTAGTGATGAGAAGGGAGCACCTTTGGCTTTTGCTACCATCTTTGTCAAAGAATTGGATACGGGAACCTCCTCCAATGCAGAAGGCCGATTTTCCTACCGTTTGACACCGGGGAAGTATACCCTTAGTTTTCAGTTTATTGGTTACGAGACCCTGGTCAAAACCGTAGAGATTCGAGCAGACTATGTGGAATTGGATATCGTGCTCAAAGAACAAGTCTACGATCTCCAACAAGTACAAATTAGCTCCGATGGTAAAGATCCCGCTTACACCATCATGCGCAAAGCCATTGCCAAGGCCCCTTTTCATCTCAATCAGTTGAACAGTTACCAAGCAGAGGTCTACATGAAGGGCTCCGGTCGATTGAAAAAAAGTCCGTTCTTTTTACGTAGAGCCATTAGAAAAGAGGGCATCGACTCTTCTTTTGCTTTTGTGAGCGAATCAGTGAGCGAGGTCTATTTCAAACGGCCCAATTACTTTGAAGAAAAAGTCATCTCGGTTTATTCGACGGGCGACAATCGCGACTCTAGTCCCAATGCGTATGTCAATGCCAGTTTCTACAATCCCAAAGTAGAAGAGTTGGTTTCTCCACTTTCTCCGCGGGCCTTTGCTTATTATCGCTTTGAATACGAAGGCTTTTTTGTGGATCAAGGACGAGAGATCAATAAAATTCGCGTTACCCCCAGAAGTAAGGGAGAAAAGGTAGTGGATGGAATCATCAATATTGTAGAAGGCGAATGGAGCATTCACAGCTTGGATGTTCGTACTTTCATCAGTAGTCCCGCTAATATTGTTTTTGATATTCGACAAATTTATGCACCCATCGATGACATTGCCTGGCTGCCCGTCAGTCATCAATTTGATGGAACGGTTAAAGTCTTTGGCTTTGAAGTTGACTTTGGCTATTTGGCAACGGTGAGTGATTATCAGATTGAGTTGAATCCAGATTTGAATTTTGACATGGAAGTCATTGACGAAACGGTAGAAAAAGAATTGGCCAAAACCATCAAGCAATCGAAAAGTGCAGCACTCAAGGATATCGAACAACGCTTGAATAGCAACAAACAAGTGACCCGCAAGGAATTGAAGAAAATGATCAAAGCTTATGAAAAGGAAGAAAAGAAAAGAAGTAAAGAACCCAAGGTAGAGAGCATCACGAAGTATACCGTCGATTCCATGGCTTATAAACGAGATTCTAGTTATTGGGTCACCATTCGTCCGGTTCCCCTCAATCAGTACGAAGTGCGGGGCTATAAAAAAATTGATAGCTTGGAAATAGCGGAGGAAGAAGAGAACCGCAAAGATTCATTGGGCATTCGCAAAAACCGTTTCAGTGTTTGGGATCTCCTTTTCGGCAATTCTTATCCCTTGGGAAAAGGGCATCGTTTTTACATCAAACCTACTTTGGGCACTTTTGAATACAATACCGTTGAGGGCTATGCCATCGAATACGGAGTGGGCTGGCGAAGAGATCGAAAATCCCCACGGCGAAAATGGTTTTTAGAATCAGACTTACGCTATGGTTTTGCGCGCAAAAAGTTCAACTATCGCTTTACGGGTGGTCTCGATTTTGGTCGCCGCAACAAGCGAGGGGAACTGCGCTTACAAGGAGGAAAGTACTTGACCCAATACAATCCGGACCGAGCCATTCATCCCTTTATCAATACGGTTGTTACGCTTTTGGGAGAACGCAATTTTATTAAACTCTATGAAAAAGACTATGTTAGCCTGACCTACGAACAAAAACCAGCCCTCAACTTGCAAATCAAAGCCAATCTGGAATGGGCCAATCGTCGTACGGTGATGAACAATACCGATCACGTCTACTTTAATTTCAGTGATCGAGCCTTTACTTCCAACATTCCCGAAAATTTAGAAACCGATGCTGAATTTCCCAATCATCAAGCCATGATCTTGGGACTAGAGATTGCCGTACAGCCTTGGATGAAATACCGAATTCGCAACAATCGGAAACGAGTGATTTCAGATTCTTCGCCAACGCTTAGTTTGAAAGCAAGACAGGGCATTGAGGGCCCTGGTGGTGCCGACACT
>JBCCSR010001241.1:0-2124 GCA_039199865.1 Bacteroidota bacterium | reverse complement strand
GTAAAAATGGATTTAGACGATTTTATGCCTTTTGGAACGTAGATCGCGGTTGGAGCTTGACCGTTCGGAATGAGGTTTTGAATCAATTGAAAAATGGCAATTAGCAGCATCGTTTTTTTTGTTTTTGGTTAATATTCGTTAGAGAAACTTTGGTACAAATTCCAGAGCTCGGTGGTGAGGTCGGTAAGTCCCGTTTGCATTAATAAGATGGCATGACAAGTCCAAACCAAACGGAAATGCTGCTCATCGATTTTCAGCAAAGTCAAATTGAATAAAGGCCCCGTTTTGAAATCAAAGACTTGGGTATTCTGCGCTTTCATCATTTGTTCAGCCTGCCCCATTCGCTCGTCTAAATCTGCTCCAGTACAGTTCGCTTCCTGAATAGTTGGGAATACATTGGCTTCTACTTTTTTCACGGGAACACTATACTCATCAAAAAGATAGATCGATCTTAATTTGTCGCATTTGCGAACAATAAAATCTAGGGCTTCTTCCAGGGCGGGCTTAGAAAAATCGTGTTTAAAATCAAGAAAGGTCTGCTCATTTTGGTGGTCTTGCTCGGCTTCAAGCAAGCAATGCAAGAGCATGCTTTCCTCTTCAACATCAAGTCGAAACATAGCAGAAGCATTTGATTCATTTTGCTCCTCATCTGCTCTTTTGCTACTTGACGGCTGCATTCCTCCAACATTGTATAGCCCATTTGAAAACATTTTAAATATTTCAATTCGATTTCCGATAAAAATTTCCATTATTTTTTGTTTTAAAAGATGAAAAAAAGGTGTTTAAGTTTCATCTAACTTTGCTCAGTTGGTTGCTCAAACTTCATTTTAGGGAATCCACTCCCAGGTAAAAGCCGGACCATTCAAAATCGAATCCTCTCGGCTTAAACTTTCGTTTAAGTCAATATAAAATCATACTATTTTTCCGAAAATCTGATGGCCTGAAGGGTCAGACCAATCACAAGTATATCAATTCGCAGTGAGTGCAAGACTAAACCTTAATTTAGGTGGATAAACTCAGAATTTAGACTTCACTTAGATACTAGATAAGGTGAGGTAGCTCGGCCTCTTCAATACAGGTAATAATAGGTAACAGGTAAAACTCAGTTCATTATAGGTATCGATCTTAATCTGGTGGTGATTTTGGGTTCCAACCAAGCTATTGCAACAATAGATTAGTTGGAACCCTCTTCTTATTAGCTCATTGAGGATAGACGCCGCTAATTAGTTGGCGTTGATCAACTGACCGGAGCCAGAGATTTCTTTGGTAATGCTTGGAGCACCTTTGTAGTGAACATGTCCAGATCCACTGATCCTGACATCTAAGGTACTCTCCGCTTTGACTTCGCTGGTACCGGAAGCCGTTACGGTAACCACAACGTCTTTAGCATCCAGATCAAAAGCACGGATACTTCCGGGGCCTTCTACCGCGACATCTAAAAGACTGGTTGTTCCCTCCAGTTTGACGCTTCCACTTCCATCGACCAACACATTAAGTGCATTGGCTACATTGACGGGACCGTTGATGTGTACATTCCCTGCCCCTTTCACCTCGACTAGCAACTGATCCAATTGTCCAAAGCCTTGAACATCGATGTTACCAGAGGAGTTGGTCGTCAACTTACTGATTGCTGGCAGTACCACTTCAACTTCGAGTCGAGTCACGTTAACGGTTCCTCCATCCTGATCATAATCTACTTTCAATAGACCATCAACTACATCTAGATCAACTTTAGAGATCAAATCATCCGTCCCGATGACGGTTACACTTTGCTCTGATCCTTCTTTAATAATTACATTGACCATTGACTCCGTGGAGATCGCATTGATTGCAGGTAGTTCCACCCTTTCGTTAACAATAGGCGCAGGATTGATAACATCACTACTACAAGAAGCTAAAAAGGTTAAAATTGCACTGATTGAAAACATCATAACAAAAAACTTTCTCATGATTAATAATAGGTTTAATAATAGTCTTAGCGGCTTCGTTACTGAGGTATCCACTCACTAGGACCAATTTAAAAAAATGAATGAATTATTTTATTTCTTTTGTGCTCGTTGAATTTCACTAGCACCACTGCTTTCCCAGTTTTTCTTAGACTTGGTGTGCTGGTTACCAAATTTG
>JBCCSR010001240.1:0-2128 GCA_039199865.1 Bacteroidota bacterium | reverse complement strand
GTTTGTAGGCGTTTGGTAGATCCGTATTTCACTAAATTTGGTAGACTAAAAATGAAAAGATTATGGCAGATCCAAAAGGATTTTTAAAATACGATCGGGCATTGCCTCCGCGAAGAGCAGTGGCAGAACGTTTACAGGATCATCGGGAAGTAGAAGGTAGCTTTTCGCAAGAAAAAACGGTGGAACAAGCCAGTCGCTGCATGGATTGTGGTGTCCCTTTTTGCCATAGTGCCTGTCCTTTGGGAAATGTGATTCCCGAGTTCAACGATGCGGTTTACGAAAACAATTGGGCCATGGCTTATCGCATTTTGGCCGATACCAATAACTTTCCAGAGTTTACGGGTAGAATTTGTCCCGCTCCTTGTGAGTCAGCCTGTGTATTGGGCATCAATCAAAACCCAATCACCATTGAGCACATCGAAAAATCAATTATCGAAATGGCTTTTGAGCAAGGTTGGGTTCGACCACAAGCACCGGTTTTACGGACTGGAAAAAAAGTCGCCGTGATTGGATCGGGGCCAGCCGGCTTAGCTACTGCTGCTCAACTCAATAAAGCAGGGCATTTGGTCACCGTATTCGAACGCAAAGACCGAATTGGTGGACTCCTGCGTTATGGTATTCCCGATTTCAAATTGGAAAAGGAAGTACTCGATCGTCGGATTCAGTTGATGGAAGCGGAAGGCATTCGTTTCCAAACCAATGCCAATGTAGGCGAAAACATCGCAGTCGAGGATTTAATGGCGCAATTTGATGCCCTTGTATTGTGTGGAGGGTCGACAGTTCCAAGAGATTTACCCATTCCCGGAAGGAGGTTGAAAGGGGTACATTTTGCTATGGAATTTTTGGAGCAAAACAATCGACGCATAGCAGGGGATAAAATCACAACGGAAAGAATTTGCGCAGCAGGGAAAAATGTCGTCGTTATTGGAGGGGGAGATACGGGCTCGGATTGCTTGGGTACTTCCCATCGTCAGGATGCTCGTTCGGTGACACAAATAGAACTATTGGCCAAACCTCCAGCTGGTCGTGCGGCACATACCCCTTGGCCGTTGTGGCCCATGCAATTGCGGACTTCTTCTTCTCATGAAGAGGGAGGCGAACGACAGTGGGCGATGCTCACCAAAGCATTTATTGGAAATGAGCAAGGTGAGTTGTCTGCCATTCAGACTGTTCAAGTCAGATGGGGAAAAGAGGAGGCAACGGGAAAACCACGGCTGCAAGAAATTCCCGGAACGGAAGAAGAAATTGCTTGTGACTTGGCTTTTTTGGCCATCGGTTATCAGTATCCTCAGTTTTCTGGGATGCTCGAACAACTCGGCCTTGAATTGGACGATCGGGGCAATGTCAATGCCAAGCGCTATCAGACCAATGTACCAAAAGTATTTACCGCTGGCGATATGCGGCGTGGACAATCGCTGGTGGTTTGGGCCATTGCTGAAGGTCGGGAGGCAGCGCATGAAGTGGATCGATATCTGATGAGTGCTTAAAGGTAATTTGACTCATCGTCCACTAAACGGTCAGTAATACTGGTAGAAATAGGTCTTTCTACGTTCTTCTCGGTCTTGAGCCATGCCATCATAATGATGATGCACCTTCAATAAACCCCGATCATTGTACTCGTAAACTTGTTCGGATCGGGCATCTCCTTTTGCATTGTAGTAAATATTACGCACCTTCCTACCTTGAGCGTTATAGGTGATTAGGGATTGATTGTTAAGCACCATTTTCTTTTGATCTTTGCTGTAGCGATAGCGAGACAATGTCGATTGAGTCAGTTTATGTTGTTCATCGTAATCATACAAATGATTGATGGAGGTGTCTTGTTGATGTTTGACTTCGATATGTTGAATGAGTTGATCTTGCTCATTGTAGACATAGGTGTTGTAGTAGTCGCCAAATTTGAGTTCGTCATTGACTCCAAAGATGTTGTGCTGAACCAATTGGCCATTTTGATACGCCAAGGAATCACTCCGTTCAACTTCCCATTGATCTCTGGATTTATTTTTTTTGATGCGATAAGTCAATCGCTGATTGGCATCATAGTCATAAGTATAGATGCTTTTCAAAATCATTGGCAGTGTATCTTGGAATGGATGCTTGATGTAGATTTCCTTTTTGATCAATTGAT
>JBCCSR010001239.1:0-2129 GCA_039199865.1 Bacteroidota bacterium | reverse complement strand
CCGCGATGTAGCTCTATTTGATCAACTTTTCGAACAAGGTGCATTAGTAGAGTTATCTCGAATTGACACAGAAAATATTCAAGTCAAATGATTACAACGACAGAGCAAGTATGGCAATTGTTGGAGGAAGTCTCTGATCCTGAAGTACCCGTTCTGACGATACTAGATCTAGGAGTTGTGCGGGAGGTGCATGAAACCCACAGTGGAATAGAAGTTGTCATCACGCCTACTTACTCGGGTTGCCCGGCTATGAATGTCATTGAGATCAATATCAGAGCGGTGCTACAAGAAAATGGTTTCGATCCAGTAGATGTAAAAACAGTCCTTAGTCCTGCGTGGACGACAGATTGGATGACGGAAACTGGCAAAGAAAAGCTGCGCGCTTATGGCATTGCTCCACCCGTGGGAAGTGTCGACAAAAGCGATTTGTTTGCTGATGAAAAAGTAGTGCCTTGTCCTCAATGTGGATCTGAAAATACGAAAATGATTAGCCAGTTTGGCTCCACCGCCTGTAAATCCCTTTATCGCTGTAACGATTGTCTGGAACCTTTTGACTACTTCAAGTGTCATTGATTTTGAGATTATTCCGACAATATGCTTATTTTCGCCCCACCAGTTCATAAAATCTATTATCCATGGAAAGTTTGCTTTATCGTCTAGAGGACGGCGTTGCTAAAATCACCCTCAATCGTCCTACTGTTTACAATAGTTTCAATCGTGAAATGGCTCTGGGCTTGCAAGATTACTTAAAGTCATGTGAAAAAGACTCAGAGGTTCGCGCTATTTACTTAACCGGAGCGGGGAAGGCCTTTTGTGCTGGACAGGATTTGCAAGAAGTGATTGATCCGGAGGGACCCCACTTGACTTCCATTGTTAGTCAACATTACAATCCCATCATCGAATTGCTACGAGAAATTGAAAAACCCATCATTGCTGCGGTGAATGGAGCTGCTGCTGGGGCAGGAGCCAATATTGCTTTGGCTTGTGATATCGTCATTGCTACCGAATCTGCCTACTTTATGCAGGCCTTTAGCAAAATAGGTTTGATTCCCGATAGCGGTGGTACCTTTTTCTTACCGAGAATTATTGGCTTTCAAAGGGCTGCGGCTTTAATGATGTTGGCAGAAAAAGTGTCGGCCAAAGAAGCGGCGCAAATGGGTATGATCTATAAATCCGTTCCGGATGATGAATTCGAAACGTTTACGATGGGCATTGCGACCAAGTTAGCGAAAATGCCTACTCGTGGTTTAGGTTTGACCAAACGAGCCCTCAATTATTCCTTAACCAATGACCTCACCACCCAGCTTGGGATCGAAGAGCAATTGCAGACCAGTGCTGGGAATACCCACGATTATCAGGAAGGGGTACAAGCATTTCTCGAAAAGCGAAAACCACAGTTCAAGGGAGAGTAGCAATCAAAGAGGAGAGACAGGGTTTACAAAGATAAAGACTGTTTGCTTTAGCATTAAGACAATACAAAAAATAAGGAGACGCCATGTTAGTAGGTATACTTGGAAGTGGATCAATGGGGGCCGGAATTGCCCAGGTCGCCGCAACGGCAGGCCATAAAGTAGTATTGTATGACAACAACCCCAAGGCTTTGCAAAAGGCTAGCACAAAATTGCAAAAAATACTCAATCGCCTGGTGGAGAAAGGTCGGATCGATGATTCTCAAGCCAAGGCTATCTTTGGTAGGATCCACCTAGTCGACCAGATGACCGATTTTCGGGATTGTGGCTTGGTCATCGAGGCCATCATTGAAAATTTGGACATCAAAAAATCCATTTTTGCCCAGCTTGAATCGATCGTTGATGAGGACTGTGTTTTGGCAACCAATACTTCCTCCTTGTCCATTGCCTCGATTGCTTCAGCTTGCCAGAAAGCCGAGCGCGTTCTCGGGATTCATTTTTTTAATCCTGCTCCTTTAATGAAATTGGTGGAAATTATTCCTGCAATTCAGACGGCTCCCGAGGTACTGGTCAAGGTAAGAGGCTGGATTGACGAATGGGGCAAACTGACGGTTGAAGCCAAAGATACTCCCGGTTTTATTGTCAATCGAGTTGCTCGTCCCTTTTACGGGGAAGCCCTACGCATTTTAGAAGAGGGAATTGCCGATGCCGCTACCATTG
>JBCCSR010001238.1:0-2150 GCA_039199865.1 Bacteroidota bacterium | reverse complement strand
TAACTGCGGTAGAAAAAATATTCAATAAAAACGCCGTCGGTACTTCTGGTATGACCCTACATGCGGGTTCCTACGTAAGGGTTAATGTAAACATTGTAGGTTCACAAGATACTACAGGCTTGATGACGTCCCAAGAATTAGAAATGATGGCAGCTACCGTTATTTCACCTATTGTTGATGCGGGGTATCAGTCAGGTTGTCATACGGCTTCTGTTTGGGATTTAAAAGCCCAGCAGAATACTCCAAGATTAATGAAGTTCATGAACGACTTTGGTTTGATTACAGGCCGCGATCCCCAAGGTGTTTATCATCCCCTGACGGATGTTATCCATAAAGTACTTAACGATATTACTATTGATGATTGGGCGATTATTATTGGCGGAGATTCCCATACGAGAATGTCTAAAGGAGTAGCTTTTGGTGCAGATTCTGGCACCGTAGCACTTGCGCTAGCTACTGGTGAAGCCTCTATGCCCATCCCAGAATCTGTCAAAGTCACTTTTAAAGGAAAAATGAGCGAACACATGGACTTCCGTGATGTAGTACACGCCACACAAGCTCAAATGCTCAAGCACTTTAAAGGCGAAAATGTTTTTCAAGGTAGAATCATTGAGGTACATATCGGCACCTTGTTGGCAGACCAAGCCTTCACTTTCACAGACTGGACAGCAGAAATGAAAGCAAAGGCATCTATTTGTATCTCCCAACCCGATACACTCATTCAATCTTTAGAAATAGCGAAGAGCAGAATTGAGATTATGATTGCTAAGGGTATGGATAACGAAAAACAGGTACTACAGGGGCTGATCGACAAAGCAGATCAACGAATCGATGAGATTCGCACCGGCAAGAAACCGCCTCTAGCTCCCGATGAAAATGCTAAATACTACGAGGAATTCGAAGTAGACTTAGGCATCATTGACGAACCAATGATTGCAGACCCCGATGTTAATAATGAAGATGTCTCCAAGCGCTATACCCACGACACCATCCGTGAACTCTCTTATTACGAAGGAGAAAAACATGTTGACCTTGGTTTTGTAGGTTCTTGCATGGTGCACAAAGGTGATATTAAGATCGTTGCTAAAATGCTAAGAAACCTTGAAGAATTGTATGGTAAAGTAGAATTTAAAGCGCCACTAGTTGTGACTGCCCCAACCTACAATATTATCGAAGAACTTAAAGAAGAAGGGGACTGGGAAATTTTGCAAAGATACTCAGGTTTTGAATTCAATGATGCTGCCCCTAAAACCATAGCACGTACCGAATACGAAAATATTTTGTATTTAGAGCGCCCAGGCTGTAACCTTTGTATGGGAAATCAGGAAAAAGCAGAAAAAGGAGATACGGTCATGGCCACTTCTACTCGATTATTTCAAGGACGGGTAGTTGCAGATACGGATCGTAAAAAAGGGGAATCCCTATTGGCTTCCACTCCAGTCGTAGTGCTTTCGGCTATTCTGGGTAGAACTCCAACCATAGAAGAATACAAATACGCTGTTAAAGGGATTAAGCTAACCCAATTCGCTCCACCAAGTAGTGAAATGGCCACAAAACCAGGGCATTTACTTTCTTATTAGGCTGAATTAATCCTTTTAATTATGCCAAGAGATGAAATAGCATTTAGTTGTGTAAAATCCCAAATTGAGGACTACATGACTACAATGATCTATATCAACGGAATTGATCTAAAGTCGATTATCGGAGCAATCGAAAGTGAGCAATTTGCTAAAAAAGGCCTGCGTTTACAAAACAGCAGCTATGAGGGAATATGCTTTTTCATAGCGTTCCATTATCAGAACCATTTCCTGGGTAAGACTTTAGGGGATTACATCTATGACAAGGAGCGCTATACCCTTTTTGAGTATCAATATTCCGGCATTCCAGGAGACCACAGTCTCACTTGCAAAACTTCAATAAAAAAAGAGGTCGTTACATGGTATGATTTTAAAAATTATTCAAAAGTAATACCATTTGAATTAGACTACGGAGACCTCCAATTTTCTTTTTGTATAAATCAGTATATTGATGCAATAAACCTTGTGAGATACAATGAAGTTGTCTGATGTTTTCTGGCGCTTTGGAAAATCGGTGATCAAAATGCAACTACTAGAACCATGAGAGCAGAAGCCATGCTCAAAGGAATTCCC
>JBCCSR010001237.1:0-2156 GCA_039199865.1 Bacteroidota bacterium | reverse complement strand
CTTGGTCCATAGTGTTCCTCTGTCCATCCGTTTTCGTTTAGACGAAAAGAAGTTTGATGTGGATGGAGATTACAACATTCGTTATGCCATCCTTAAAAAACGTATCGATAAGGCTTTCATTAAGGGGACGCATCAACGCTTGACGCAAAGTGGAAAAGTGGTTGTGGTTTACTCCCAAGAGAAGGACCGGGAGGAATATCAAAAGTATTTTCAATATCTAAGGCAAAAGAAAATGATTGAAGATCACGTGGAAGAAGTGGAGCTGAGCAAATTGCAAGGGGTGAAAGGACTCAAAGCCTTTCGCTTAACGGTAAGTTTACCCCTTGCAACCGAGCTACGTGACACAGAAGAGTCAAATTGATCATAGTAGCCCTCTCGGCTTCAGCCTACGCGTTTTTGTACTGCTTTGCTTGGTGGCACTTCCAGTTTTTTTATGCTTACTCCAAGTGGAATTGACGGTTTCGAAGCCGTGAGGAAAGCACCAGGAACAACCCATTTGATTTCCGAACTCAAGTCTAGAAACCTGAACATTAGAAATTTTTCTAGGAAAATCGGCCAAGCCAAATTCATTGAGCCCAAAGGCTTTGGTAAAAATCTTTTTTTCTTTCATTGCTAGGACATTAAGTGTGAAAACTCAATGCACTGCCCCTTTGTAAATTTCAATGAGATACCACATGTTACTTTGTTTTTGTAGGAGTAGAATTTTTTTTCATGCTTAGAACGACGGCCATCGGCTCAAAGTTCCTTATGGTAAAGCAGGTAGCCCTTATTTTGTCTTGACAAGACAAGTAGGCTCAATAGTTGATGAAACATTGAGCAAATGAAGCCGATAGAGGATATATTTGGTATATTTAGATCGGAAAAAGTCAAATGTTCAAGCCCTTTGTTTAGGTTTTCCATTTGAAAATTTCCTCTAAAAATGGACTACTCATCAATTAAAACCTTGCTAGGATGACTCATTTATTAGTGGCTCCGGAAACAGCTTCGAAGATCATCAAAGATCAATTTAATGTCCTCAAAGCCAATCAATTTGAGGTAGGCAACACCACGGTGGCTCAAAGAAAAAAGAAGCTCAAACACCTGCTACAAACCATCATGAAGTACCGCCCTCAAATCAAGGAGGCCATGTACAATGATTTCAAAAAGCATCCCAGCGAAGTAGATCTGACGGAGGTCTACCCAATTACTAGTGAGATCAAGCACGTAAGGAGTCATCTGAGTCGTTGGATGGGCAAGCATCACGTCGATACACCACTGGCCATGATGGGCTCCAGTTCCTACATTAAATACGAGGCCAAGGGAGTGGTACTCATCATTTCCCCTTGGAATTTTCCCTTCAATTTGACTTTTTGCCCCCTAATCAGCGCCATTGCGGCGGGGAACACCGTTATGGTCAAACCCTCAGAACACACGCCGCATTCCTCTGCTTTGATGAAAAAAATCATTGGGGAGGTCTTTAGTCAAAATGAAGTTGTTTTGATCGAGGGGGGAGTAAGTACCTCCCAACGTTTACTGGAATTGCCTTTTAACCATATCTTTTTTACGGGAGCGCCGAGTATCGGCAAAATTGTCATGGCAGCTGCGGCAAAACATTTAACTTCAGTTACTCTAGAATTGGGGGGGAAATCGCCAACCATTGTAGACGAAACGGCCAACCTAGATGCTGCTGCCCGTAGAATTGCCTGGGGCAAATTGATCAACAATGGGCAGGTATGTATTGCTCCGGACTACGTCTTTGTACACCAATCAAAAGTGGATCAATTCCTAGAAAAAGTTCAAACTTACATCAAACAATATTACACGGAGGATGCCTCCCAAGAAAGTTCTTATTCTAGGATCGTCAATGCACGTCATTTCGAAAGAGTCAAATCTTTACTGGATGATTCTGTTCAGAAAGGAGCAAAGGTGGTCATCGGAAATCAAGTGAAAGCGGAAGACAATTATATTGCTCCCACCGTTTTGACCAATGTTTCTCATGAATCCGAAATCATGAAGGAGGAGATCTTTGGTCCCTTGATGCCCGTCCATACCTTTAATGATCTGGACGAAGTCATCTCGGTGATTAATGCCAAAGAGAAGCCACTAGCCCTTTACATTTACAGCAAGGATAACCGCAACATCAATAAAATTTTGAACAATACCAGAGCTGGAGGCAG
>JBCCSR010001236.1:0-2160 GCA_039199865.1 Bacteroidota bacterium | reverse complement strand
GTCCAAATGGGATTGCTCAATAGGTTTCTAGTGCTTCGTGAATGGCTTGGTGAGCTATCCCAAAAAATCAGCGACGGCATCCAATACTTTTTCGGTTCTCAGTATTCTAAAATGTCCGGTCCCCTCTACAGTCTGGAAATTAGATACCCCCCAGTTTTGATGGACATGCAAAGATTGTTGAATTGGAATAACTCGATCGTTTTTGTCGTGAATAATGAGGGATTGCTTCACGCGAATGACTTTAACAAAATCACTGACGTTTAGCGTTTCAACCTTAAAATTATTTTCCGCTTCGAGTTGGTTGATGAGTTGCTTTTTGACTTTGTCGGAAATGCCAATTTGCTGAACCACATTATCGATTCTCTCCTGAAACCGATCCGGAGTGGTCAACATGACGTATTTATCGATTTCCAAATCTTGATTGTTGTACAAAGCATAAGTCGTAGCTACGCCCCCAAAAGAATGGCTGATGAGTTTTTTCACCTGGTATCGTCGAATCAAATTGCCGACCAATGCCGAGAACTCCAGCAGACTGGTTTCCCCCTTACTACTAAATCCATGCGAAGGCGCATCAAAGGCGATCACCTTGTATTGTTTGGCCCGTAGCTTTTGGACCAAATCTGAAAAGTTTCCGGCTTGGCCTTCCCAGCCATGAATCAGTAGCACTTCTTCTCCCTGCTCTCCCCAGGTGTAAACTTTGATCTGAAAATTTTGAAAAGCATAATCTTCTTGTCGCGCTTGGCTCAATACCGCCAACTCATTTTCCCGCAATTTTCTGACCTGAGGATTGATGAGTTTATCGTAAGCTATTTTGGTAAACAGTTGTGGAAAGACAGTTGATGCAAGATTAATGAGCTTCTTTTTCATCTTTCATTTGATTGGTCTGATTGGTTAACAATTGAAAGGGAATAATGTTAGTATGCCCCTTTAATTAAAAAAAGCATTTGCTGATTGATTATTCATAATATAAGTAACTGATTAAAAATCGAATCAAGCGCTTAAACAATGATTTGGTAAAAGACAAGAGGTTCGTAGAGGCGAATGAACAATAATTTTTTCTAATTCATTTATTACCTCTCGAAACTCTATTTTTTGGAAATTGCTGATTAATTTTTCAATCATTCCATTTGACTCATCATTCATAATTCTTAATAGTACTCTATGCACGTAATTTTTATCAAACGAGAGGGCCAAACGCCCTCCCGCTAATATCAATGATTGAAGGATACTCGAACGCTATTTTCCTCAAACACCTTGATGAAGCTATCCTTCTCTAATTTATTCAAAGAGAAATCATAATCTGCTGCTTCAGCATTGGGGACAATCTTGGCCCCCAACTCAACAATCACTTCTCTAAAAGAGATGGGATCACTCCATTGTTGATACAAGGCCTTCGTAGCCATATCTGATAACTTTGAATTGCGAGACACGCGTCCCACCCCCGCAGCAAAGTTGAGCAAGACAAAACATTGTCGTGTTTTCTTGGGAATCAAAATGCCTAAAATACTTTGCCTTTGAACAGATTGACATTTGACTTCCAAGAATAAATTGTTGGGATTCATCATATAATTTTGGTTGATGCGATCTCCCCTGCCCACAATTATTTTGTATTCGCAATTGTTCTTTCCGTGATAAACATTGTTCTTCACCAAGGTAGGTTCATTGAGTCCCTGATTCGCATACAAGTATTCAACGGCGCCCTGCGGTGCATTGGTGATGTCACCAGAATACATCAACTGTCCATCACCTTGCTGATAGCTTGCATTCCAGCCTACTTTACCACCAATATTGAGTCCAGAAAGATCTAGGTCAGAAGCTCCCCACTGGTTTTCCCAGTAAATTCCAACCGCTAAGGCATGTCCAAAAAACTGACTTCCCGTCGGAATATTCCCCACAAACATTTTCTCAGATATGGGCAATGCATACTCCACGTCCTTGGGTAAAAAGAAAGTCTTTCCGGTCAAATCAAATTTTTCTCTACAGTAATTGTACAAGAATTCATAGTTTGGCCAAACGATTCCCGAGTAGTTCGTCGCTTTGACAAATGACTTTCCATTTCTGATTCGATAAGCAAAAGTATATTGTCCATTCATTCTCGTTTGACAAGCAGACAAAGCTCTAAATAAAGCAAAGGGCGTCGCATTGTCTAACCAATGTTTT
>JBCCSR010001235.1:0-2162 GCA_039199865.1 Bacteroidota bacterium | reverse complement strand
GTCAATACAAAATGATTGGAATATCAAGATGAATCAGCGCTTTTACCTTTGCTATTTAATCCATTTTTTAGCTTTCTCCCTGGGAGCCCAGCCTTTTCCATCCGCTCCGGTATTGGCAAAAAAAGTAAAGAAAATTATAGAATGGACCAGAACGGACTTTGAACAAACTTCTCAGAGAGGATTTACCAGTGAGTTCGACTTCAATGGTAATTTACGGGCTTACTATCATGCTAGTCAGTCCCCCAAAGAGGGGCTCCTCCAAAAATTTGATGCCAAGGGCCAATTGCTGACCCGAGTGGAAGGGCAGTCGATCAATCGCATGGAACAAAAATTTGACTATGGTCTCGATAAAATTTCTATTGTCAAAACTTTCAGAGGAAAGGTGGCGCAAAGCCATCAATTTTTTGATCAAGGGGGCCGACTAGTCGAAGAGAAAACCTATTTGAAGGGAGGAGAGTTGGGGGAACAATTCATTTTGAAAGACCGGACTTTGTATCATTATCAAGGCGATAGTCTGGGGGGCAAAACCCATTACAATTATGCCCTCAAAGGCAAGGAGAGGGGCATTGCTTACCAAAAGCGCAAAACAACCTATGAATACCATCCCCAACTCCGGCATCGCACCAGGAAAGTGGAATATGATTTTGATGGTCAAATGCTCCAAGATTCAGAATACCTTTACGATAAAAAAGGTAGATTGAAATTTTTGTTGGAATACTTTCCCCGAGAAAATAACAAACGCTTGGTGGAATACAAATACAAAGCGGGGAAAATCTGGCAGATTATCGATCAAATTGATCAGAAAAAACTGGTCAACGTTTACTACGATGGACGCCTGATCAGATTGCGAAGCTATTTCAGCGACCAAATCTTTTCGATTGTCGATTACCAATACATCTATTACGATTGAGCCTTACTTGATTTGTGTTTCCATTGCCTCCCAGCTCGCCGCAAAATACTTGTTATCGTATCTTACTTTCCAATCCTTGTTGGGCGATTTTTGAATGGATTTCAACATGTTTCGTTGACTTGGAGAAAGCAGATCTCCCACCGTTTCTCTCCTTGCCAGTTTCGAATTGATTTGACTGGCTTGAATGGGCAACAAAGGCAAAAATCGATAAACACTTTTTGACAAGTAGTATTGAGGATCTTTATCCAAGCGAAATTTTCCGGCTTTTTTTACAGACTTACTCCATTTTTGTGCAATGGCTTTTTGCTCATCGGAATGCACCAAGATTCGATCGTAGCAAGATTTTTTCGTTGCTATTTTGGTTAATTCTTCATAGGAAATGACATCCGGATTATATTCCACACTAACTACTTCACCGCCATTCATAAAGCCTGGTTTTGAAGACAATACACCATTAATATTGCCCAGCTTCGATTCTCCTGACCAAAAACAATACATCCCAAAAGTAGCAGTTTCCGTCTCTACACGTTCCCCCGCCAACTGTGCTCCCAACGATTTGAGGTATGCTGGAACGCTTTGTTGATGATTGTTGAGGGCGACTTGCATGCCTTCGACTAAATCCAGTGGCGTATACTTTGCTGCAATGCGTGGACTCAATGCTTTTCCATCGGCATTGATGATGCGCACTACCGGATTGTTCCAAGCGGGTTCTCCGAAGGCTTTCAACACCTTCTTGTCTTCCCCTCCTTTATTGTTGTAAATGGCCAAAGGAATGAATTCATGTTCAATGGCATCAACGATCAATGGATGGCTCAAGACATTTTTTCCATAATGCCGACAAGTTGAACAACCTGGGACTTCTTGAAAGAGAATGAGCAGTGCCTTATTTTGCTTTTTGGCCAAGGATTGAGCTTGCGCAAAATTTCTGAGCCAATTGACTTGTCCCAACTCTACTGGGTTGGGGATAAGGGCGGTGTTCTCTTTTTCTGAGGAAAAGCTAGTGACAAAGACCAAAAGACTGAATACGAATGCAATTGCAAATTTCATAGGGAAATGGTTTATTGGATAGACAACATTTCTACTTGGACTTTGAACTCCTTTTTTGGATGAAATGTTTTTTTCCTTTCCCTAAATTTAAAAAGAAGTCGGCACCCGGGCAAACTCAGTTTTTTAGCCTTCCTTTTTTTGATTCCAGTTCCTTACTGATCTTTTAATTTTGAATGACCATTAATTTATGCATGCTTCTCCTCTG
>JBCCSR010001234.1:0-2165 GCA_039199865.1 Bacteroidota bacterium | reverse complement strand
CGTGATCAGAGAAATTACACTCTCCAAGAGCGAATAAACCCGGAATATTGGTCTCCAAATTGTAATCTACCCATAATCCTCCCATTGTGTAATGGACCGCTGGATAGATTTTCATGGGGGTTTTGTAAGGGTTATCTCCCGTGATCTTCTCGTACATTTGGAAAAGGTTACCATATTTCGCCTTGACTACTCCTTCTCCCAATTTGGTAATTGTTTCCTTATCTGGATTGTGTAGCCCTTTCGAATAAGCCTCAGATTTTCCGTAGCGTTGAATTGCGGAGGCGAAATCGAGAAAAACGGCTAAGCCTGTAGAGTTGACTCCATGTCCTTCATCACAAGCGGTTTTGGCAGCTCTGGAAGCCACATCCCGAGGGACGAGATTACCAAAAGCAGGATAGCGTCTTTCCAAATAATAGTCTCTATCCTCTTCCGGAACATCGACGGGCCGCTTGGTACCATTTCGGATCGCCTCAACATCTTCTTTTTGGGCTGGAACCCAAACACGGCCATCGTTCCGCAGAGATTCTGACATCAAAGTCAGTTTGGATTGATAGGTTCCCGAAACGGGAATACAAGTTGGATGGATTTGCGTAAAGCAAGGATTGGCCATCAAGGCTCCTCGTTTCACTGCTCGCCACGCCGCAGTCACATTGGAACCCATGGCGTTGGTAGACAAATAGAAGACATTGCCATAACCACCCGTGGCCAATACCACACAATGGGCGGCAAAACGCTCAATTTCTCCAGTGAGAAGATTGCGAGCAATAATTCCTCGGGCCTTACCATCGATAATGACGAGGTCCAACATTTCGTGGCGATTCATCATTGTTACACTTCCGTTGGATACTTGTCGAGAAAGGGCTTGATAAGCACCAATCAACAACTGCTGTCCGGTTTGTCCGCGCGCATAAAATGTTCGAGAAACTTGTACCCCTCCGAAAGAACGGTTGGCCAATAAACCACCATACTCCCGGGCAAAGGGAACGCCTTGTGCAACACACTGGTCGATAATATTACGACTCACTTCAGCCAATCGGTGCACATTAGATTCTCTGGAGCGGTAATCTCCCCCCTTGATGGTATCGTAGAACAAACGATAGACACTATCTCCATCATTCTGATAGTTCTTGGCGGCATTGATGCCTCCTTGCGCAGCAATACTGTGTGCTCTTCGGGGGCTATCATGGAAGGTAAATGCATTAACATTGTAGCCCAGCTCGCCTAGCGTTGCTGCGGCAGATGCACCGGCAAGACCAGTTCCAACCACAATGATATCGATTCTCCTCTTGTTGTTGGGAGCTACGAGATTCATGGTAGAACGATACTTCGTCCACTTATCTGCCAATTCTCCTACAGGGGTTTTTGAATCAAGTTTCATATGTTGTATCAATTTTTTCTTTGGAAACAGTTACTAAGTTCAAAAAGTTGACGATGAGCTCGGTCAGCTAAACCAAGACCACCAACCTTGCGCATCACCGAAATAGATGATCGGAATGATGACGAACCCAAATGGAACGACAAAAGAATAAAAACTACCCAGACGTTGAATTAGTGGTGTATACTTCTTATGATTGAGCCCTAAAGTCTGGAAGGCGCTTTGAAAGCCATGCTTAAGGTGAACGGCCAATGCCAAGACACCAATGAGATAGATCAATACTACCCACCATACTCCAAAAGATGTTTTGACTTGGGTATAAAGATCTTTCACTGGATCTGAGTAGCCATCAACATCGAAAGTGCTCAGTTGATCCGTGAATTTCATTTTGTACCAAAAATCTCCCATGTGCATGCACATGAAGGCAAAAATTAGTATTCCAAGAAGGGCCATATTTTTGGAGGCCCAGCTGGTTTTGTTGCTGTTTACCGCATAGCGGGAGCCTTTAGCAGATCTATTTTTTCGGGCCAATAACAAGCCTTGAACGGTATGCAAAAGAATGAAGAAGTAGAGCCCCCAAGAAACCGTTTTTATAAATGGGTTGTGGGTCATCATGTAAGCGTATAGATTGAACGTCTCCCCTCCATCATCGACCAATAGCTGTAGATTACCTATCAGGTGGACAATCAAGAAAAGAATCAAGAAAATCCCAGTGAGACTCATGATTAGTTTTCTACCGATTGAAGAAGTTAAAAACTTGCTTAACCAATTCATATTGTACGTTTTGTAT
>JBCCSR010001233.1:0-2165 GCA_039199865.1 Bacteroidota bacterium | reverse complement strand
TATTGATCCCATAGGAAAAACAGTCAAAACGGAGTTGTTCCATTTTCTACCGGATGTAGATCCCAATTTTACTTTCATCGTTAACGGAGTTTTTCGAGATTTACCCAGAAATAGTACCTTCGAATTGGATTTACTCATCTCCGAAGAGAGTGATCCGAAATCTGAAGAATATCATTTTACCAGATTCATTTATTACACCTTTGTATTGCTTAGGGAAGGGGAAGACCCCAAGGCATTTGCCCCTAAACTATCAGAAATTTATGACAGGTATATGGACCCAAGCATTGAAAGAATGATGACAAGGGCCATCCATGAGCTAGTCCCCCTAAAACAGATCCACATGAAGGAAACAGGAGGGTACAGTTACATATACATTTTTGCAGCAGTAGGGCTCTTGATGTTACTCATCGCCATTATTAGCTACATCAACTTAGCTACAGCACAAGCGAGTAAGCGTTCTATGGAAATTGGCGTTCGCAAAGTGATGGGATCAACCCGACAACAACTGATTACCCAGTTTTTATCAGAATCCGTTTTCTTCAGCGTTTTGGCTCTATTATTTGCGCTAGCCTTGTTGGGATTAGTCATCAAACCACTTAACACAATGCTGGGTTTACAACTCGATGCCGAACACCTTCTTCAGCCTCATTTAATCGTTGGTAGCCTTATTATTGTATTTGTTATCGGTATTCTTGGAGGCAGTTATCCCGCTTTTTTCCTTTCTTCTTTTCAACCGATCTCAGTGATGAAAGGAAAAATGACTAAGGGAGTCAACATAAGAAGATTACTAGTGGCCATCCAGTTTACAGTAGTTATTTTTGTCTTAGTCAGTACGGTAATGATCTACTGGCAGTTGCAATACATGCGCAATAAGGACCTCGGTTTCGACCATGAACAGGTTTTACGGGTTCCTCTTGATACGGCAGACAAGTTAGGGCAAGTAGACGCCTTGAAAGCACAATTACAACAAGCACCAAATATTACTTCGGTCGGGACCTCCAGTTTTGTTCCGGGACTTTGGATGCCCAGTAGACCTCTAAGTGCTGACAATGCTCCAAGTAGAGAACCTCAATATGTTTACTATGGCGAAATTGACTACGACTTTCTGGAGACGATGAATATCAGTGTAGTGAAAGGGCGCAACTATTCTGAGGAATATGCGAGCGATGCAACACAAAGCATCATTGTCAATCAGACCTTAGTTGAGAAATTTGAACTGGACAATCCTATTGGAGAAAAAGTGCGTCTGGGGACCAAAGATAATCCAGAACATTTGGTGATCATCGGAGTTGTTGAAGATTTTCACCAAAGTTCACTACATACCGAAATTGCCTCACAAATCTTCTTTTTGGAACCTGCTTTGCATCAAGTTAGTTTGAAAGTTGATCAGAACTTGCAAGAGGGAATTGCTCATTTAGAGCGTTCTTGGAATCAAATTTATCCAAATGAGCCTTTGGAATATATCTTTTTTGACGAAGACTTGGCCACTAATTATGAAACAGATCGTACGCGAGGAAAATTATTTATCCTCTTTTCTGGCATCACCATTTTTATTGCCTTTCTCGGCTTATTTGGCTTAGCTTCCTACATTGCTCGTCAACGATTAAAGGAAATTAGTGTTCGAAGAGTACTTGGGGCCAGCATCGTAGATATCATGGTCCTTATTTCAAAGGATTTTTTATTGTTGGTCACTTTTGCAGCTATCCCTGCTTTTCTCATCGCTTGGTATTTTATTAGCCAATGGCTACAAGAGTTTGCTTACCGAGCAGAAATGAATTATCTATTATTTGGTCTAGTATTCATTGCTGTATTGATATTAACTTGTGCGGTCACCGGTTTTCACGCCGTAAGAGCCACCCAACTCAACCCGGCAGAAACGCTAAAACACGAATAGCCTGCCCCTCACTTCGAGAGAGGGCATACGATATGCTGAAGTCCCGAACTAGAGTGGACTTTTGCTAATCCAAACTTGTCTTTGATTCAACAGAACAAGGCTGGCCAATATTTTGGCACAGGGAATCAACTGCCTAGCGTTGATGATCTACCCTGTGGGGGAGTGCCAAACGACCTCATTGAAAGGCAACAGCCATTCCTAAAATCTAGTATCTAATCAATCCCTATTCAAATGATGGAAAAAAACATTAAGTATCATTTTCTAAATGAGC
>JBCCSR010001232.1:0-2167 GCA_039199865.1 Bacteroidota bacterium | reverse complement strand
TTTTCCTCCACCAATAAATTGCCCACCAACTTCTAAATCCAAAACCGTTGTGAGGGAAGCACCGAGCGCTATTCCAAGATCTCCGCTATTGATGAAATCTCCATCGATGGTCAAGGTGCCATCTCCTGAAAGCAAACCCGCATTGTTGAGGTCGCCCTCTATGGTCATGATCAATCCGTTTTCTGCTTTTAGGGTCGCTGCAGCCTGGATGGTCATTTGGCCATAAACATTGCCAGACAACGCCCAGAGTAAACCCAGCAATAAGGTGTTCTTTTTTATCTTCTTCATCTTTAAAATTGTTTTAATCCGTATCACCAAAAATCAATACCTGCAGACTTCTAAGATCGAAGCCACTAGAACAAACCGATAAGGGAGTAAGCCCACCCGTTACTCTATATTGAACCGAAACAGTATGGGTCCCAGCCCCCAATTCAAGGATCTGCTGTCCATTACAAGTAAAGGCATTCCCTCCCCCCGACACAGCGACCTCTTTACAAGGAGCAGTGGTTAGATTATCAATCAACAAGCGGGTAAAAATGAACTCTGGATAAACAGGGCCAGGTGTTGAAATTGGAATGGAGTAATAAACGATTACGGTGGTCGCCTCGGTTAAGTCAAAGGAAAGTGTCATTCCGGGAACGGCATCCCAAGCGAAAGTTCCTCCGGTTAATTGAATTAATCCACCCGTCTCATTGAGCAAAATGGTATTCTTATAACCATCTGCAGCAATCCGACCATTGACATCCAATTTTTCGGAAGGGTTGGGCTCGTCAATTCCTACGTTTTGGGCAGAAAGCAGAGGCATTGAAAATGCTACAAAAAAGGTCAGTACTAAAGGTAAAGTCAATTGCTTCGTCATGAACTATTTTTTTGAATCAAACCATATTTTTATTAATGATCCAAAAGTAGTACATGGGTCGGAGCCCAAAGTCACGGAAAACAGGGATATGAAAAATATCACCGAATGAGGGTAACGTTCTCAATAGCTCGTCTCATCCAACTGTACTTTACCCCAAAATGCCTTGTACACAAAATAAGTGTAGCCAATGATCAAGGGAACGCCAATGGCTACAAATCGAAGCATGATTCCCAGGGATTTATCAGATGATGCGGCATTGTAGATGGTGATGCTATGTTCGACATCGTTATTTGCAAATAAAAGCTGAGGGTACAATTCTATCGCCACCGTAATGAGTAACAAGGAAAAAGTTAAGGAGGAAAATGCAAACGCACTCAGGAATTTTTGCTTGCTCACCAACCTTGGCACATTGGCGATACTTAGCACTGCCAAAAGTGGAACAACAAATAAAAAGGGCATTTCTTTAAACCGATCAGATAAATGAGGAAAGTAAATTAAAGAATACAAACTCAACAGGCTAAATAAGATGATAAAAGCGATAATCGCAGATTTGACCAAGCGCTCTACTTTGTCAAACAGTTTTCCCTCCGTTTTTAGACAAAGATAAATTCCACCGTGTAGGGTCATCAAAGCCAGTACCGTAAGGCCCGTGAGGATAGCGTAGCTATTGAAAAAAGATAGCCAGTCCCCTTGAAATTCAAAATGTTCGTCTAGGGGCATCCCTTGCAATATATTTCCAAGTACAATCCCCAAGCAAAGTGCAAGCATGATGCTGGAACCGCTGTAGACTACATCCCACGTTTTACGCCACCAAGTCATCTCTTCTTTGCTTCTAAATTCAATGGCAACGGCTCTGAGAATGATAAATAATAAAAAGAGCATGAAGGGAATGTACATACCAGAGAGCAGCGTAGCGTAGAACACCGGGAAACCCGCAAAGAGCACCCCTCCACCAATGACCAGCCAAACTTCATTACCGTCCCAGACTGGACCGACGGCATTCAAAGCAATTCGACGGCTAAGGTCTTTTTTTAAAAATAAGTGCAATGCGCCAGCTCCCAAATCAAAGCCATCTAATATGGCGTAACCTGAGAAGCTTGCACCAACTACCAAGAACCACAAGGTAGGATAATCTAGTCCCAAAAAGGTTTCCATAAATATTATGATTTTTGAGCAATGCTTCTTTGAAAAGGTCTTTTCAATAATTGACTATAGTCATCAATGCCGTGCTTAATTTTTTTATTCATCAAATAAATAAACAAGGTAAATAATAAGACATACACGATGGTAAACATAATTAGCGAAAAC
>JBCCSR010001231.1:0-2167 GCA_039199865.1 Bacteroidota bacterium | reverse complement strand
TTTATTTTTTTAGTTTCGAATCTTGGTAAATTGTCTTTTATGATTGTGATGATGGACGGCCACTCGTACTGCTATGCCATTAATGGTTGCGATCTGTAGACAAGGGCAATCTTGCCGTAGCAGTGCCGTGGACCGATTTGATGTGCCCCAACTCCGCAGTAATGGATGCTGAAAAAGCGGGTTCGATATCGGCAACTTGTTGGGCAGAAAGCAAAAAATCGGTGGCTAGATCAAATTCGCCATTGCTTTTGAATTCTAAAGCAAAACCCAACCAAGCTCGCTGAAAATTAGCGGTAGCATCCATCATATCCAACTCTTGATAGACTTCCTCTCTAAGTTGCTTGAGGGATCCCTTAATTTCTCGTCCGTTGGTAAAGCTGTACGTTCCTCGCACATGTAAATTTCCTTCACTCCAATGACAAAGTAATTGGTCACCATTGGTAAATTGAAATAGCGACTTTCCCTCTAATTGATCTTCGATCCAAAAGCCACTGAGGGTATCTCCTGATCCCCAAATGACTTTGCCCTCTCCAGCTCGTTCTCCCTGCTCAAAGTTGCCGTGAAATTGACTTTTATCCGTCCGAATTAAGGCCCCGCGACCATGCCACTCTCCCTGCTTCCAATCTCCGGAATACGTATGGCCATCTTTGTAAATCATGCTGCCCGTTCCTTCTGGTAGGTCATTATTCAGTTGACCAAAATACTCATTGCCATTGGCAAAAATTAAGCTGCCCTCCTCTTTTACCTTGTCATCTTTCCATTCCGCTTCCAGAACATTGTCATTGGCATAAGTCATTTTTCCTTGACCTTCCCGATTGCCATTAGCGAGCTGGCCCTCATAAACGTCGCCATTGGCGTAGGTAATCTTTTCCAGAACATCTGATTTTTTTTGTACGCTAGTTGGGGGCCTAGCAGTATTTTCTTGCCAGGATTGCTCGAGGTTCTCTTGAGCATAACCCGTTTGTTGTGCTCCCACCATCAAGGTGATCAGCCCAATGAATGCGATGAATTGTCGAATCATGGTGTTTTACAATTTAATTCCTCAATCAATTGAAATAGTGGCGCTCAATCTGATCGAATATTCGATGGACCCAATAGACCATCCTCGCTCCGATGATTTGAACTTTGAATTGATCAAAGAAGGGTAAAATGTTAAGCGATGTCATAAAGGAGGGAATCAACAAAGGGGAGGCATGATGTTAATGAAAACATCACAAAGAAAATTTAGCAAAAATTTTGCCAGATTTCTTGAATATGGCTGGATTGCCCATGGTAATAATGCTAAAAAGGGCTGCAGTAAAGTCCAATGAGGTATTTTTTCCAAAGCAAGGCAAGAAGTGCTACACCCTACTGATCTTGTTGTTGGACACCCAGCAGTACTTTCCAACTCCATTGATCAATCAAAAAGAGCGTTAAAAAAGTGACTGTAGAGAGAGGAAGGTACTTTTTCGAAGCAAAAAACAAATGATACTTATTCCTGCTACCGTTAAAATACTACTCAGACGCTCCAAATCGTCCTATCTTAGCGAACGACAAACTTCTGTACGCTAACACTTTCTCCAACGCCCAATTCAACAATATACAAACCCGCTGACAAACGACTGGTATTTAGCACCGCTTGTCTTCCGCTTCGCTGCTCTTGCATCACCAATTGTCCAATGGCATTGTAAACATTGATTTGTAGATCAGCAGTACGATCTTGCATCAATTCGATGGTCAACTGATTTTCAACGGGGTTGGGGAAAATACGAAACTCACTTTGGGGACTAACATATTGAGTAGAAACAGCACCACTAATGGTCAAACCACTGACAAATGCATTGAGTCCTCCCCTACGATTACCAATAAACAATTCCAAAACGTTGTCATTATTGATGTCAGCCAAAACGGGCTTGACTTCAACCCCCACTTTGACGTTTTCACCAAATTGTTCTGTAGTCAATGTAAAAGCGCCATCAATGTTGTCATCAATATTGTCAAAGCGGAGCAGCCTTCCGTTGGCACTCCCCGTAAATAGCGTATATTTTCCATCAAAGTCGACAAAAAATGGAGCAGAATAACCACTTGGATTTCCCGGTGGACTGGTATCTACCTCACCAAAGAAAGAATTGTTGGGACTGACATCTTGGTCAGATTCAAACTGAGGATTGGATGGCGTCCCAATATT
>JBCCSR010001230.1:0-2169 GCA_039199865.1 Bacteroidota bacterium | reverse complement strand
CGAATATTCGCTATTTCTATCGTTTTAAACTTTACAAAGTCGTTTAAAGACATTATATTTGAGCGAATATTCGCTAATGTATACCAATAATAATTTTTCAGCATGACAAAAAATCCAGAATCGTTTATTAATCAATCTGCAGAAGAGTTGACGGGAGGGGCATTTATCATTCAAGACAGCCAGCCCGGAGACGTTTTTATTCCCGAAGAGTTCAACGAAGAACAATTGATGATCCACAATATGTGTGTGGATTTTCTACACAACGAGTTGATGCCCAATTTGGATAAGTTGGAAAATGCTGAATTCGAAGTTGCCGTTGATTTGCTTAAAAAAATGGGAGGACTTGGTCTTCTGGGCACCCATATGCCCGAGCACTACGGTGGTATGGAGTTAGATACCAATACCAATACCCTTATTTGTGATGTACTTGGACCTGCAGGCGCCTTCAATACTACTTTCGCGGCCCATACTGGCATCGGAATGTTACCCGTTTTGTATTTCGGTTCGGAAGCACAAAAAGAAAAGTATTTGCCAGGAATGATTTCGGGTGAATTGAAAGCAGCTTACTGCTTGACGGAGCCCAGCTCGGGTTCTGATGCTTTGGCGGCCAAGACGCGCGCAGATCTGAGCGAAGATGGCAGTCACTATATTCTGAATGGCCAGAAAATGTGGATTACCAATGCAGGCTTTGCCGATGTATTCATCGTTTTTGCACAAATCGATGGGGACAAATTCACCGGCTTTATCGTCGATAAGGGGACCGAGGGCATGTCTTTAGGGGCAGAGGAGAAAAAGTTGGGAATCAAAGGCTCTTCCACTCGACAGGTATTTTTCGAAAATGCCAAGGTGCCTGTTGATCATGTTTTGGGAGCGATTGGAAAAGGACATTTAATTGCCTTTAATGCGCTCAACAATGGTCGTTTCAAACTGTGTGCACTATCGGTAGGAGGTGCAAAAGAAAGCATCAGCCTAGCAGTAAAGTATGCGAATGAGCGCATTCAGTTCAAAACACCTATTTCCAATTTTGGAGCGATTCAATATAAATTGGCTGAGCAAGCTATTCGCACTTTTGCCACAGAAAGCGCACTGTATCGGGTTTCTAATTTGATGCAAGAAAAGAAAGCGAAGTTAATGGCGGAAGGAATGAGTTTTGCGGATGCTAAGCTAAAAGCGGCCGAAGAATATGCCATTGAATGTGCAATTTTGAAAGTGGCTGGTTCGGAATCCTTGGATTACGTGGTAGATGAAACTTTGCAGGTGCATGGTGGAATGGGATTCTCCGAAGAGGGGATGGCGGCCAGAGCCTATCGAGATTCCAGAATTTCTCGAATTTATGAAGGTACCAACGAAATCAATCGACTTTTGACCGTTGATATGTTGCTCAAAAGAGCAATGAAAGGCAATCTCGATATTGTTGGGCCCGCTTGGGCGGTACAAAAAGAGTTGGCCTCAATGCCAAGTCTGACTCCACCCGAGGGGACTTACGGTGCAGAAAAGAAAGCGGTAAAAGATTTCAAAAAGATTGTTTTGATGGTGGCGGGAGCTGCGGCTAAAATGCAAATGGATGGTCAGTTGAATCTAAAAGCAGAGCAAGAGATTTTGATGAACGTAGCGGATTTGATGATCGATACCTTAGTAGCAGAATCTACTCTGTTGCGGGTTGAAAAACTGGCCACTATGGAAGAGAAGAAGCACGGTCAAGAAATTTACGATGCTATTCTGAAGACTTTCCTCGCTGATGCTACGGCCAGAGTTCACAAGAACGCAACGGATGCACTGACCAGTTTTGCCGAAGGGGATTTGTTGAAAACAATGTTGATGGGACTAAAGCGATACACCAAATATCCGCCATTCAATGTCAAAGCGGCTCGTCGTTTGATTGCCTCCGCTCTAAAGGAAGCCAACGAATACTGTTTCTAGTCGAAAGGAAAATACCAACAAAAAAGGCTTTCTCCGCAAGGAGAAAGCCTTTTTTATGATACGAACAGGTCGTTTAGAGGTTTGTTTGAGCAAGCATCCAAATCTTACCCAAACAATGCTCATTTTCGGATCTCCTTAGTTCTTAACAAAGCGTTCCTGGCTGAGCAAGCTCCCTTGCCCATCGCGAATAACGACTTGATACAAGCCATTAGCCAATTGGCTCACGTCGAGTACGAGTCCCAAATCTTG
>JBCCSR010001229.1:0-2172 GCA_039199865.1 Bacteroidota bacterium | reverse complement strand
TTTCTAATAGTATGATTTGTTTTGTACTTGATAATGTATCGACAAAACCATTTTACCGCCACATCAAAGCCATCAAGCTATTGATGCAGTCTTTTGCCTGGCCCTGTTCATTTTTTCATTGATAAAAAATGAAGCAAGAAAATCTAGAGCATTGCAACGCTTTTGGCCAATGCGCTTCGAGCCTCTAGGCGCAAGCCAGACTGGGATCAAACTGTAAAATGAATTTGTCATGAACACTTCTGCTAAAACGATCCCGATCAAAACTGAGGCAACAAACAATCATCCCCTAGTAAAAAGATGATGGCATCGCTAGCGCCTTGCCAGAACGATCATCGGGACAGTCATCGAAACTGCTCGATCAACACTGTTCTCTAAAGGTGTGGTTTCCGAAAAGGTGACGAATGCCCATTACCATTGAGGCGGGGCATTTGTAATAGTGGAATTAGGGAGGCTGTGTGGAATTGTTTCAAAAGTCCAAAAAAATCAAATTTAAAAACAATTTGTGTCAAAAATAAAACCGGTTTTCGAATTATGCAAGTTTTACGGAGAAAGACAAGGTGTTGACGAGAAATAAGGCTCACTTTACGCCTACTTCCAACAACCAACCCTTCTCCGCGACGACCTTCGTCTGCTCAATTTCCCGACGAAGCTGCTCTTTTTCCTTTCGATCATAGGGATTACATTCCATCAACTTTCGGGTAAACTGAATGAGGTTGACATAGTTCTCTTGATGATAACCAATCATTTTTTTGCGACGAATAAACGTACGCATTGCGCCGAGGTGGGCGTCCAGTAAATCAAATTCTTCCAACTCGAAATAGACTTTTAGCATCACCGTCTTGGCGGCTAGATTGAGTAGAAGATCCTTGTACTCTGATTTTTGTAGGAGTTGGAGGGCCGTTTTGTAATTTTTTCGACTGTATTCGAGCCGAGCCAAATTGATGCTAAACATGCTCTCCCGAAAAGATTTGTCCAGGGCAGATTTATATTCCTGAATAAAGACTTCCACCCAATCGTAGGCCTTCATCACCAGAGCGAGGGTCACCACATTCCAATAGGTAAAGCGAGACAAGATCTGATTTTGTAAAAACAAGCCTTGCTCTAGGCCCTCTCGATACAACTCGAATTCGTCTTTGAGGTATGCCGAATTTCCAGCATTGTAGCGTTTGATACAAAAATTGATGGCAAGGATGTAGAGATCGCCACGTTCGTCTTTGGGAAAGCGTTTTCCCTGTTCGATAATCGTCTTTTTAAAAGAGGGAAAATAATCATCCGCTCCGGATTGGGTCAGGGTTTGATAGCAATAGGCCGCAATGGCTGGTAGGCCCAGCAGGTTTTGCTGCTCCACATAACGCAATACCTCATCGATCAAGCCATAACGATACTGCGTTTTGTAGACGGCCTGATGGGCCAACAAAAGACAAGACTGTTTGAGTTTCTGGGCCAAATAAGCGGTATCAAGATTATCCGAAATCTGTTGTAGATTAAGCTCACCAATGCGCTGATTGGCCGAAATGAATTGGTAGCGTTCCAACTGAACCTGGAAGTCATCGGCAAAAAACTCGGCATTGCGAATGACGCGCTGGTCTTGTAAGCCTTGTAATTTTTTCAAAACCCGTTCCTGATGCTGGGGCAAACGCCGTTCCCGATAAACCTTTGCCAGTTGGCCCTGTACCTTTACCTTTTCTTGGACAAAAGACTTATAAACCAGATATTGCTCTATGTTTTTAAATAAAAAACTCATCCAAAGCCGTACTTGTTGATCATCGTAGTCAGACAAATCGCGATTTCCGGTCACGAAGATAAAGGCCTTCTCTTTGCTGGGCGTACTGGGATAAATGTTCAAGGTTTCTACCAGATAATCGAATAGCCGTCGCACTTCTTGGCGCTTATTGAAAAAGGGAGAAGACAAAAAATCTCCCAATTCTTTGACCTCCTTGTTCGTCAAAGTTTGAAAAAGTAGGATCAATCGCGTTTTTTCCATTCATTTTTAATTTATAAAAATTAATATTTGAATTACAAATGATTGAATAAATGCTTCAATTAAATGGGAATTCAACCTAAAATAGAAAATTATTGATTACAAAACCAGTTTTTTGTCCTTGTTTGAACTGCCGTTTTATCCCACTTTTGTTATGTCAAAACAATTTTAACCTTCAAAAAATAGGATTC
>JBCCSR010001228.1:0-2176 GCA_039199865.1 Bacteroidota bacterium | reverse complement strand
CAATTGTCAGTTTATTTGGAAATAAAATTATTGGTGTAGACTCAAAAATAAAATTCGGTAAGCAAGGAGAAATTCTCATTGTTGACCGTGGAGAATTCTACCGAGGCACCGTGCAAGGTGAACGAATAAAACTTTGACCTCATTTGTTGATTTGTTGATTTGTTGATTTGTTGATTTGTTGATTTGTTGATAAAATGCTCGAATTATGCGAAAACACCTTTTAAACCTGGCACTAAGTATTTTATTATTCAGTATTCAAGACGCTTGTTTTGGACAAGATGGCAACGAAAAACCGATTAGTTTCTTCCAACATTTTGCTCAGCAAGATGGTGTACCTAAGCTGACCATTAGCACAGATTCCAAAAAGTTAATCAAAGAGAAGAAAAAAGAAAATTATCAGGCGGCAAGCATTAAATTTGAGGGCTTGAATGGCGAGCTTATCGAAATGCCAGCCAAAGTTCGCTCACGTGGGAATATTCGAAAGGAAGTCTGTTACTTTCCGCCGCTAAAGCTCAAAATGAAAAAAAAGGCCCTTGCTGAATTGGGTTTCGACACGCTTAATCAGGTCAAAATGGTTATTCAATGCCAGTCTAGTAAGCAAGGACTTTCCTACTTACTTAAAGAACATCTTATTTACAAATTACATCAACCCATTGGCCCAGAAAGTTACCAAACTAAACTAATTCAAATTGACCTAATTGATAAAGATGGTAAGGTCAAGGAGCTTCATGGATTCCTAATTGAAGAAGAGAAGGAGTTTTGTGCTCGATTGACAGCCAAAATCCCAGATAAAGGCAGGATTTCTAGCAGACTAATCGATCGAGATGCCTACACTAAAATGTGTTTTTTCCAATACATGATTCTCAATACCGACTGGCAAATGATGAATCGGCATAATCTTGAATTTATCCAACTCGAGGGACAGCAAAAGTTTATGCCCATTCCTTACGATTTTGACTACTCCGGAATGGTCGGCACCAGTTATGCTGTTCCGGACCCATCTCGAGGAATTAAATCTGTTAAAGATCAAATATTTTTAGGTAAAAAAATATGTTACGAATAAGCTAAATCGACCGCAGATCATTTCCTTTCCAAAAAAGAAGTACTCTACAAAATTTTAGAAGAGGAACAACATCTAGGATCGAAAGAAATAAAAATCATACGCAAAAGACTTGACTTCTTTTTTAGTGAATTAGAAAGTGAAAGGATTATCAAAAACGTCTTTGCTACCGGAAAAGAAAAATAGTCTACCACAAGGTCGCTCCTTATTGCGGCCTTTTTATTTTCCATAAGTCCTTAAACATCGAATCAAATGTCTTACAGAAAAACCTTACTTTTTTTTGTCTTCGCTTGCTTTTTTGGTTCCATAAGTATCCAGGCCCAAGGCACCCAACTGCTTCGACAACCCAGCCTAAGTGCTGACCAAATTGTCTTTGTTTATGCAGACGATTTATGGCTAGTAGATCGGGATGGTGGTACCGCCAAACGCCTCACAACTGATGTTGGTACGGAAAGCAACCCACATTTCTCTCCTGATGGAAAAATGATTGCTTTTACCGCACAATACGATGGCAACCGAGATGTATACGTTATTCCAACCAGCGGAGGTACGCCCAAAAGAATGACCTGGCACCCTGGAACGGATGCTGTACAGGGCTGGACACCCGACGGCAAAGCAATTGTCTTTCGTTCTGGCCGTTCCAGTCGTCCTAGCTTGACCAACCGGCTTTATCAAATTGCGCTGGACGAACCTTGGCCTCAACCACTAGAAGCACCGCGTGCTGCTTACGGAGAAATTTCTCCGGATGGAAAACAAATGGCCTATACACCGATCACTTCCTGGGATGCAGAATGGCGTAACTATCGGGGTGGCCAAGCCATGCCAATCTGGATCATTAATCGCAAAACAATGGCATTGAAACGAACACCCCAAACGGATAAAGAACGGCATTTGGATCCCATTTGGGTGGGAAGAGATGTCTACTTCCTTTCAGAAAGGGATTATGCCAGCAATATTTGGAAGTATGATATGCGTAAAGAAACCGTTGAGCAGATTACCTTCCACAAAGATTTTGACATCAAGAGTCATGATGCTTTCGGTAGCGATATCATCTACGAACAAGGTGGCTATCTCCATCTTTTAGATACCAAAACGAAAAAAATCAAGCAGCTGAAT
>JBCCSR010001227.1:0-2183 GCA_039199865.1 Bacteroidota bacterium | reverse complement strand
TCGAAAATATTATACTCATATTCATCACCTTGATTGTCTAAGAAGATTATTTTCTCAATGTTGTTATATACTTGGAAATCTAAACTTTCGTCATTAAACATTTAGTTATCCAGTGTTACATTATCACAATGATTGCACGACCAAATTAAAATTAGTATAACGAAAGTTATAATTTGCTTGAACTTCATTTTTATAGTTTTACTGATTAACACTATTTTTTCACAAAATACTTCTTTCTATTTAAAATTCAATACTTGAATTAAGCATTATATATTCATTTTAAATCCAATACTAAGGCGTTTGCCATTTTGCCACCCACTGCCGAGTATCAATTAAATGGTTGTGCATGCCCCTCCTTTGTAGTACCTTTGCTGCTTGACACCAAAACTGTAGTCAATGCATCCACACATCCAACAACTCTATCAAATTGCCCAGAAAAGAAGTCGAATCATCATCGGATTAATGAGTGGTACCTCACTGGATGGCCTGGATGTAGCCCTTTGCAAAATTACAGGAAGTGGAGTAGAGAGTAAAATACAATTGCTACACTTCAAAACCATTGACTATTCCTCCAAGTTTCGCCAACACCTCCAATCCGTTTTTGCCAAAAGACAGGTGGACTTGGAAAAGCTCACTTTACTCCATGCTTGGATCGGTCAGCAACACGGTCGGATGGTAAAGCAATGTCTAGAAGAATGGAAGTGGTCTGCTCAAGATGTCGACCTCATCGCAAGTCACGGTCAAACCATTTTCCACGCCCCAAAAGCGCAACATCAACAAGCAGATTTCACCAATGCAACTTTACAAATCGGAGATGCCGATCACCTTGCCTTTCAAAGTGGGCTCATCACCATCAGCGATTTTCGGCAAAAGCACGTTGCCAGCGGAGGAGAAGGAGCCCCTTTAGCACTGTATGGCGATTGCCTCATCTTTGGTTCCACCACAGAAAATCGAATTTTGCTCAACCTGGGGGGAATTGCCAATTTTACTTACCTGCCCCAATCCCCAGCGTCCAATGCCCTTATCAGTACTGATGCTGGCCCATCCAATACTTTAATGGATGCCTATGTCCGCCGTCATTTCCCCCATCTTCTCTTTGATCAAAATGCAGAACTGGCTTTGGCGGGAAAGGTAAATCCCAATTTGGTAGAAGCCCTGATGGATCATTCTTTTTTCCAACTCTCTTTTCCCAAAACAACTGGACCCGAACTTTTCAACCTCCATTACCTCCGGCTAGCCCAGCAAAAAAGTGGAACACTGTCGCTTGCCCATGAAGATGTATTGGCCAGTCTCAATCGCTTTTCGGCCAAAGCCATTGCAACAGCCATCAAAAATGTCTGTGGAAACAAAGACGACTATATTATTTACGCCAGTGGTGGCGGGATTCACAATCCCTTGCTCCGGCAAAATATTCAGGCGTTGCTACCACAGGTTAGGATCCAAAGCACGCTAGATTTGGGGATTCCTCCAGACGCCAAAGAAGCCGTTTTATTTGCGCTGCTGGCCAACGAATGTGTTGCGGGTCAAACCTCGCCAATTGGCCACACCCAAATGGGCATCCCCGCAGTTACGATGGGAAAGATCAGTTTTCCCGACTAATCGTCTCGTCCCCAAGCAATGACCATAGCAATCTATGCTTCAAGTCCCACGTAGACGATTTAATTTTTTGTAACCAAAAAAAGAAAAACGGCACAAAACAGCACACTACTTTGTACCGTTTAACGATAATGGTCTTCAACAAACTTATGCCTTTTTTACGTAAGTAAAAATGATGATAGCTTTATTTTTCTAGGACTTTTGCAGACTATTCCCCAAACAACGAGCATCTTCACACCTCCACGCTGGAGATAGATCAGGGATCGCGTCAAAGCCGGGACGAATCCACTGTCCAGTAATTAGACCTCCGTTTTCAAAGTCTAAAAAATATTGTGCGCTCATAATCTGCGACAAGAGAGAAAAAAGAGGATTTCTTTTTGGGAAAGAAGTATTTTTCATGTGCTTTAAATTTTGATGAAATAAAATTGTTGCCAAATCATAATCGGCATTCAGAAAGAGATAACTTTTGCAAATAAACTATTTCTACTTCCCCTGCATCTTGAACCGAAAGTATTTTGTTTTTTAACAGTAATGTGTTGACAGTCCTATTCAATAAATCATGTACATAATTTAAGTTCAGTAATAAT
>JBCCSR010001226.1:0-2186 GCA_039199865.1 Bacteroidota bacterium | reverse complement strand
GAATTTAATTATATTTGCCATAACAATAGTTGTTATGACAAGTAATTTTTAAGTGGACCAAATTAATGTACGATGCCAAATACCAAAATTAAATTGCCCAAAATCTATCAGGATGCTGCGGACTTCATGCCCTTGAATGGTACCGATCATATTGAGCTTTACGTCAGTAATGCCAAACAAGCGGCTCATTTCTACCGGTCGGCTTTTGGTTTCCAGGCTTTAGCTTATGCAGGTTTGGAAACGGGACTCAAAGATCGAGAGTCTTACGTAGTTGTTCAAGACAAAATACGTTTGGTATTGACTTCACCATTGAAAAGTGGGACCGCCATTGGCCAACACATTGATCGACACGGTGATGGTGTGAAGGTAGTCGCGCTCTGGGTTGATAATGCAACTTACGCGTACAAAGAAGCCATTAAGCGAGGTGCAAAACATTATTTGACACCGGCTACCGAAGAAGATCAGCATGGTAAAGTAGTTCGGTCTGGAATCTACACTTATGGAGAGACCGTACATTTGTTTGTGGAGCGCAAGGCTTATCATGGCGTCTTTTTACCTGGCTTTAGAAAATGGGAAACGCCTTACTTCAATCCGGCGCCAGTGGGCTTGAAATACGTCGATCACATGGTCGGAAATGTACAATTGGGGCGTATGGATCACTGGGTAGAATTTTACGAGAAAGTGATGGGCTTTGTCAATATTCTCACTTTTGATGATAAAGACATTTCAACGGAATACACCGCTTTGATGAGTAAAGTGGTGAGCAATGGAAATGGAAGGATCAAATTTCCCATCAACGAACCCGCAGAAGGGAAAAAACGCTCTCAGGTCGATGAATATTTGGACTTCTACGAAGGAGAAGGGGTTCAGCACATTGCGGTGGCAACGGATAATATCATCGAGACGGTCACTCAATTGAGAAGTAGAGGGGTCGAGTTTCTTCGTGTTCCCGATACTTATTACGATGTGGTGACGGATCGGGTTGGCCAAATAGATGAAGCCATTGCTCCGCTTCGCGAACTGGGTATTTTGGTCGACCGAGATGATGAGGGGTATCTCTTACAAATTTTTACCAAGCCAGTCGAACCTCGTCCAACGATGTTCTTTGAAATCATCCAGCGGAAAGGAGCACGGTCTTTTGGAAAAGGGAATTTCAAAGCGCTATTCGAAGCCATCGAAAGAGAGCAAGCCTTACGGGGAACACTTTAGCCTCAATTTATTGGATTTACTTGCAAGGCTATGCAGATATCCTTACCTTCGGCTCTGCTGAAAAATCGGCAAAAAAGTAATTATTTTGTTAAAAAAAGAGATCAAACCAAATCAAAAACTGAAACGTCCTTTAGTCCACCCCATACCAGAAACGGATCCCTCCATCTCAGAGATGGTCAAGTTTTACAATGAAACCCTGGGCTTTTGTCCCAACAGCATCAAAACGATGCAAATTCGTCCTCGCATTGCCTCGGCATTCATCGAGATGAACCAGGCCGTTATGGAAAATCAAGGTCGATTGACCAGTGCGACCAAACGCTTGATTGCCTACTTGTCCAGTCACACCACGGGTTGTCAGTATTGTCAAGCGCACGGAATTCGCGCCGCAGAACGCTACGGAGCCGAACAAGTAAAAATTGAGAACATCTGGGAATACAAAACCCATCCTGCTTTTTCCGAGGCTGAACGCGCGGCTTTTGATTTTGCGATTGCTGTTTCTCAAGTCCCCAATGGAGTGACAGAAGAAATTGCCGAGAACCTACGCCAACATTGGGACGAGGGAGAGATCGTTGAAATGCTTGGTGTGCTGGCCCTCTTCGGCTATTTGAATCGTTGGAATGACTCTATGGCAACGACCATTGAAGAAGGTGCCATTAAGAGTGGAGAACAGTATTTGAAAGAAAAATCTGATTGGGATGGTGGCAAGCACGTTCGATGAGTTCATCGGAACAAATACCTAGCATCCCATTTGCCAATCGGCATCAGAAAGCCTTTGAATTTGAAATCCTCTCCAATCGGGAGAGTCTGGGTGACTTACATCCCGAGGAGTACAGCCCCTTCCGCCCGCATCGGCTACGGTACTATGCCTTGCTTTTTATTATGGAAGGGGCTGTACTCCTCGGGATGTAAGTCACCCAGACTCTCCCGATTGGAGAGGATTTCAAATTCAAAGGCTTTCTGATGCCGATTGGCAAATG
>JBCCSR010001225.1:0-2186 GCA_039199865.1 Bacteroidota bacterium | reverse complement strand
ACCGAATTGAAGACAATGCCAAAAAGATGAGCAATACTCATTTCAAAGTGCAAGCCCCCTTTACGCCCTATGCTATTCAAGATGGCAATCTGATTACCGGGCAACAGCAAAATTCTGGAGAAATGGCGGCCCAATTGGTCATTGAAGCCCTGGCTGGGAAATAATCCGTTTTTACCATTCAAGTGTAAGCACTGATTTCAACTCGAGATCGCTTGCACTTGAATGCCCTCGCCAAGTCGTCCCCCACCTTACCTTCTCCAACTTCCAAAATCGATGTTGTGAAATTTTTTTTCGTCAAACACAACGTATGGCTTATCTATCCAGAAAACGTTTTATAACAATGCCCCTAAAACTTGGCTAACAGCTCCGTCTTCTTCGCTTCAAACTCTTCGACCGTAATGATCTTTTTATCTCTCAACTCCCCGAGCTTGATCAATAAAGCGTAGATGTCTTCAGGTTCTTGCTTGGGTGGAGCGGGTGCAGCGGCGGGTTCTGGCGTACTCTCTTTCTCAGCTTCGTGTTTGTCTTTGAGGTCTTGCGCCACCTCTTTGCCTTTTTTAAATTCTTTGTCAAACATTTGTCGAGCCTTATCCACATCAAAATTGTCTAAATCGATGTTGCCCTCCAGTAAACTCGTACAAACCTGGCCCACAGCATAGGTAGATGCCCCAGACATCACTACCATAGAAATGCCGCCCAATAAACTCCCGATTCCTGGAACGGCCTTGACCAAAGAAGCACCATAACGGGCAAAAAGGGATCCCGTCAAAGAGGCAATGAATGATTTTCCAGTGACTTCATTAAAATCTATATCGTAATTCTCACAGATTTGCTTGATCATATCCAACTGAACGGCCGTTACCGCTCCGAGATCAACCAGAGGAATAGGGATGGCTCCCGCTCCCATGGAGTAAAGAACATGTCTATTGATGATATTTTCGGCTTTTTCTCGTTTGAGTCCCATATTTTGGTCTTTTTTATTACTGTTGTAAAATTAAAGATACCTATTGCAAACTGCAAATTTTATCTTTGTGGTCTATTTTACTGGGTTTTTAGAGGAAGCCCTACATAAATTCGATAGAAGAGCTCAATTTGCCGTTCGATCATCAGGGAAATGACCCGTTGTTGTGTGGAAGGAAGATCCAAGTCAAATCATGCTCAGAAGGGAATTTGGAAAGCCCATTACTGATGAAACCTCCAGGATAAAATTGTCCTTCCGTCACGCAAAGCAATGACAATTTGATTGGAACAAGCCTGTCTGATGCCAGACGGCTCTTATGTGACTTTAACTTTAAATAATATAGACAGATGAAAAAATGGACCTTGTTTGTACTTTGTAGCCTACTGTACTCAATAGGATACACGCAAGTACCCCGAATTTTGATTGACGATGATTTGAGCGATTGGCAGGGCACTACGCTAGCCCATAGTGATCCGACTGGGGATGCAGGCATTTCCAATATTGATTTCCGTTTGCTTTGGCTAAGTCACGATGACAATTATTTGTTTATCCGTTTTGAAACCGGAGCAGAAATCCTATTTCAGCAAAACAACGATATAGGTATCTACATCGATACCGACAATGATCCTCAGACAGGCATTCTAGTAGATGGAATTGGTGCCAATATTCGTTATTTCCCTGGAGATCGAGCAGGTTTTGTTCACCTCAACAATGGTACTAGCCAAACGGTCAATCACTTTGATATTGGTTTGGTCTCTTCTCCAACGGTGAGTGGAGATGAATTTGAAATTGCCATTCGTCGCGATTTGATTTTTCAAGGTGCTCCACTGTTTCAAGGAAATAGCATTCGCATTGCCTTCAAAGACAATTTATTTTCTGGAGATCGCATGCCGGACAACGATGGAGGAATTGAGTACAATTTTACGGGAAGTCCCGAGGCACCTTTGCCCAGTTATTCCATTGAGCGATTGCAGGCCAATCAATTGCGTGTTTTTTCGCAGAATGTTCAAAACGATCGGCTCTTTGAACCGTTTCTACAGGATGCTTTCAAACGCATCCTTCAGGCGACCGTACCGGACATCATCACCTACCAAGAAATTTACGATCACACCTCTGAGGAAGCAGCCGCTTTGATAGAGTCGTGTTTTGCATACAAATGCGCCCAAACATGGTAACACCGCAAAAAAAGGCCAGAAATTATAATAATAACTCCCGATAACAATTT
>JBCCSR010001224.1:0-2189 GCA_039199865.1 Bacteroidota bacterium | reverse complement strand
GCTAAAATGGGGTAATCTCTTGCTCTCTGCTATTTCGTTTACGATCTATTATGTCAATCGCTACTTCTTAATTCGCTATCTGGGCGATGCTGCCCGTTACTTTAGTGGTGACCCCGAGCATGTCAATATGCGCAATGAAATCCTAAAAGACGGAGTAGATTTTATCAAACACATTTCTGAATCTGGCAAATACGGTCGCATCATCGTCGTTGGGCACAGCCTGGGCAGCGTGATTGCTTATGATTTACTCAAATACGTTTGGGCAGACTACAATACCCAACACAACAAACCAGAGAAAATTGATACGCAAGCTCTGAAGGAGTTGGAGAAAATGATCAATAACTGGCCAGCAGACCCCTCGGTAGAGACCGTCAAAAAATTCCAAGCCCTTCAGGAAAAATTGTGGGCGCAACAGCGCTTGCATGGCAACCCGTGGTTGATTACGGACTTGATTACTCTGGGCAGTCCTTTGACCCACGCTCCTTTTTTGTTGTCGAATAACAACCAAGAGTTTACCGTTCGCAAAAATGACCGCGAATTGCCCACCTGTCCGCCCGTCATGGAAAATGGAAAAATTCACTTTTACCATAAATCAAAAGACTTCATTAACGAAAATGGAGAAAGGCGATCGATTTACAACTTACACCATGCCGCTGGCTTTGGTCCTACCCGCTGGACCAATCTCTACTTCAAAGTCGATCTTATTGGTGGCCCTTTACAAACAGTGTTCGGTAAAGGCATCAAAGATATTGAAGTAAAGCTGAGCTCTTGGTTGGAACTGCCCGTCGCACACACCAAGTATTGGGATTGTCGTCCCTTTCGGGAAAGACGGAGTGAACTTCCCTTGAAAAGTTCAACTCGACAGTTGCTAGAATCCATGCATTTGAATCGTAGGACGCTTCTGGAGGAAGTTGATAAAGCCAAAACGTAAATTACGGCATCACTTTTTGACAAATTCTTCCACCATCATCCACCGTCCCTTTTCATCTTTTTCGACAGCATATAAAATGAGCTCATGGTCTGGACTAATATGTAAGGTACTACCCGCTCGAAAACTAGCACCTTTTGAACGAGTGAATACTTTTTTCTCCATCACTTTCTTTAAAGCAATAGTTCCACTTTCTTGGAAAAGGAGTTGAAAAACATCAATGACATTTTTGGTTCCTTTGCCAGCATAAGCACAAAGATAAAGTTGACCATCTTGACAATCTTCGATCAAGCCGATGTTATGATAAGTTTGCCAACTGTCTTCGTGGGGTAAAGTTTCTTGTTGTTGCCAAAACTGTCGGTAGACCCAATCCGTTTGTTGCAAGTCGGTACTCGTACTCAGGAAAAACCAACCTTTCTTCTTTTTTAAACTTTCTCGGCTATCTAGTGCAAACAATAAGTAATGCTGGTTGGGCAAACGACTAATGGCTACACAGGTGGCTTGCCCTTTGGCAATGATCGGAAAAGATTGACCTGCTGCATCCGTTCCGTCTAAGTAAAGCCGATTGACTTCTTTGATGGCCTTTGGATTTTTAGCATCGTAAAAAGAAATCCAAGATTGAGCGGGCAGATCCTTTTGCCCATTTTCGTGAGCGACTACCAGCGTTTGCCCGATCATCTGACAACCACCGGGATGATGGTTATCGTGGGTGCTGTAAAAATGACGCATATGCCCCTGGCTATTTTGCCGCCAGGCCTTTCCTTGACTTTCAATACTTGGATATTCAACACTGATGATTCCCGCTTCTGCTACTTTGCGGTGATGATGCCGAGGAATCAACAGCCAATTTTCATTGTCCAAACCGGGAATGCGGCCAATCCCCTGTGTATGTTTGAAGGGACTAAAACCAATCCCCAATTCTTTGTTGACAAATGGATGGGTATAACTTTCTCCCTGTTTTGTTGCCAACTGGGCAATCTGTTGGAGGACTCCACTGGCGCATGGATTGCAAACTCCTTTTAGGTAATCACAAGTAGAGGCTTCAAATGACCACTCCTGTGCTTGAAAACCTGGACTTTTGATGGGATAAATTCCTCTCCGCCATTTTTCACAGCCAAAAAATAAAAAGCAAAAGATCAAGATCAAATATTTTCTCATAAACCAAATGGATTGATACGAGGAAGGAATACATTAAAGATAAATTTTTAGCCATCAATAAATGACTCTACCCGAATCTTTCTATTTTTGTTCTCGATGTAGT
>JBCCSR010001223.1:0-2192 GCA_039199865.1 Bacteroidota bacterium | reverse complement strand
CTCAACTTTTTGTACGCAAAAGATTATGCTGCAACAGACGATATTGAAATTCTTATGAAGGGATTCAGAGCCTTGGGGAGGTCAGATGGACTCCGATAAGATAGTATTAGGATCAAAATAAATTCACATGATGCTCAAAGAAAAGATTAAAAAACTGGCGAGTCAATATTATAAAGATATCGTTAACATTCGGCGTTATCTGCATCAACATCCAGAGCTATCTTATCAGGAGCTGGAGACCGGTCGTTATATTAGCAAGCAATTGAAGGCGCTTGGTATCCAACATGAGCACGGCTGTGCAGAACACGGCGTAGTGGGACTGATTGAAGGACAACAGCCTGGGGAAAAGGTGATTGCACTGAGGGCTGATATTGATGCATTACCGATTGAGGAGGCCAATAAAGTGGCTTACAAATCAAAAAACAAGGGCGTCATGCATGCCTGTGGGCATGATGTTCACACCGCTTCTTTGCTGGGTACAGCCAGAATTTTGAAGGAGCTAAAAGCTGATTTCTCCGGAACAATCAAGTTGATTTTCCAACCCGCTGAAGAGAAATTACCGGGAGGAGCGTCAATCATGATCAAAGAAGGGGTTTTGGAAAATCCTCGACCAAGTCGAATCTTTGGTCAGCATGTCCACCCACCTTTAGAGGCGGGTAAAATTGGCTTGTGTCCAGGTCGTTATATGGCTTCAGCAGATGAAATTTACATTACCGTAACGGGTAGGGGAGGCCATGGCGCGCTCCCGCAAGATTGTATTGATCCGGTGGCGATTACTGCACAGATGCTCGTGGCGCTACAACAATTGGTCAGTCGATCGGCTCCACCAACCATTCCGAGTGTCCTCACTTTCGGTAAAATCAATTCTACCGGAGGAGCAACGAACGTCATTCCCAATGAGGTCAAATTGGAAGGAACCTTTCGCACCATGGATGAAAAATGGCGAAAGCAAGCCCATCGGAAAATGAAGAAAATGGCCAAGGGAATTGTTGAGAGTATGGGAGGCCAATGCGACTTCAATCTGGTCAAGGGATATCCGTCGTTGATCAATGATGATACGTTGACCCAAAAAGCCAAGCAATATGCCGTAGAGTATTTGGGGGCCAAGAATGTAGTGGATTTGCCCATTCGGATGACGGCAGAAGATTTTGCTTATTATTCTCAAAAGATGCCAGCCTGCTTTTATCGTTTGGGAACGGGAAATGTAGCCAAAGGAATTACTTCTCCAGTGCATACCAATACCTTTAATGTCGATGAATCCAGTCTGCGCTTAAGCACCGGTTTAATGGCTTGGGTGGCGTTGAGAGCCTTGGGCAACTAAGGGACTCGCTATACCCAGTAGCCCCGCCTTGGGATTTTTTATAAATATCTGAAATAGCATTCATCGATCCCAATCGTATTCTTCTTGCGGACCACTTTTAGATGTGGCCGTAGTGCGATAGATCCACCTACCAACTGGAACTCCGTTTTTGAGTGAACCACTCATTCGGACAAACTCTGGTAGCGCAGCAAATTGCCATTGCCATTCTCCATCAGCTGGCAATCCGTTCTCGGAAAAAAATTGCCAATCCCCTGTCATCTTACCCATGGCATATTGCCCACTCATGGCAAGTTGACCATTTGAATAAAAGAAAGTAGCGAGTCCATCTTCTAGGTTATCAACAAAGTTGAGTTGCTCTGCCAATTGTCCATTTTCATACCAAATAGAATAACTTCCTTGTAATTGACCGCCCACGTTTGTTGCTTCAAAAAATGTTTGGCCGTTGGCATAGAACCATTTGTATTTTTCCGTTCGACCTTCGTCATACTGAAAGGTCATCCAAGGCGTACCGTTTTCGTGATAGATGTTTTCAGCTACTTTTTGGCCAGATTGAAATATTTTTTCCCAAGACTGCTGAGTATTGGGATACTGTGTTCTTATGGTATCTTGAGCACTAAGGAGTAAAATCCCAAAAAGAGATATCATGGTTAGGCCAAGGCGAAGACGAATCATCGTAGGTTGCTTTTATTTGTGATTAATCTTAATGTCTCTTTGTATACGAGAAAAACAATGCTATGGTTTTTTTAGGATTCTTTTTTGTCTTGATTTGTAGTGTTGGATGAATAGAATTTATTGTAAAATAATTCGTGATAAAGTCCAATCAAAACATGCGCTTGCGCGCTCCAATCTTCTAGCTCCAACAGATGTTTTT
>JBCCSR010001222.1:0-2192 GCA_039199865.1 Bacteroidota bacterium | reverse complement strand
GGAAACCATTAGCCACAATAACGTATATGACTTGTCGGAAGACAGTAGAGGCTATCTTTGGGTTGCCACTTATAATGGCTTGAACTATATTGATCTTACTACCGTTACCGAAAAACCGGTTTTTCGAGACATCGGTCACGATGAGGGAATTCCACATACCTTTGTTTATAGTTCCACCGAGGTGGAGCCGGGCCTCTATTGGGTGGCTACTTATCGAGGACTGGTTCGGATGCATTTTGATGTCACGGAATCTGATGAGGCACGCCTTGAGATTTTTCAAATGGATAAAGACGATGACGATGCTTTGGTCAATTCCACTTGTTACCAACTGGTCAAAGATCGTTTTGGACAATATTGGGTGGGGACTTTTATTGGCCTGAGTAAAATTGTTGAGCGGGATGGGCAAACTTCGTTCGAAAATTATAAGTCGGATAGTGATGATCCCCATAGTTTGAGTAACAATAGTGTCAGTACGATGTACGTTGACCGAAGGGGCAATTTATGGGTGGGAACCCGTGGTGGACTCAACCTGTTAGAGCAAAAGGGACCGGAAACTCCTGTTCGGTTTCGCGTCTTCGGTCGTCAAGAAGGGATTAGCAATGAAGTCATTCATACCATTGAAGAAGACGAGTTGGGCCGACTTTGGCTCGGTACCAACGATGGTTTGTTTCGTTTTGATATCGAGAAAGCAATGGCGGGAGAACCAGGAGCGGTCAAACGCTATGGATTACAAGATGGCCTGGTTTCTTCGGGAGTGACTGGCCGATCATCTTTCAGAGATGAAGAAGGAAATATTTATATTGGAGGGTCAAATGGCTTGAACTATTTCCACCCCAAGGAGATTCAGGAAAACAAACACGTACCCCCTTTGGTTTTTACCGAGTTGAAAGTACTCAATGAGGTCATTCAGCCCAGCCCGTCTGCTGCCTCCATTTTAAAAAAAGCCATTCACCTCACGGATACCATTTTTCTCAAACATTGGCAAAATATTCTGAGTTTAAAATTTGCTGCGCTCGATTTTACCAACCCTCGCCAAAATCAATATGCCCATCAGTTGGTGGGGCTCAATCCCGATTGGGTCGATACGCAAAATGACAATTCGGTTACGTTTACCAACCTTCCCTCTGGTACACATGAGCTTTTGGTCAAAGGAAGTAATAATGATGGTTTGTGGAATGAAACGCCTAAGCGCATGTTCATTGTGGTGAGGCCTCCTCCTTGGAAAACTACCTGGGCTTATCTACTTTATTTGCTGAGTTTTTGCGGTCTAGTTTACACTTTTACTCGTTGGAGGATTCAACGACGGATTCAAAAAATTGAGCAAACTGCTCAGATCGAAAAAGCTCGTTTTCAAGGAAGAGAGGAATTGCGCCAACAAAATGCGGCCGATTTTCATGATGAACTAGGACATCGACTGAGCCTAATTGCATTGTACTTAGAATTGGCAGAAAGGCAAAGCCAACCCAAAGCGAACGGAACGAACTATTTTGAAAAAATTAAAACCAATACGGTCGCTTTGTCTAGTGGGATCCGTGACTTGATCTGGAGTCTTGATCCCCAAAAAGATAGTCTGGGGCAGACCCTCTCGCGCCTACAGGAATTTGGAGATCAACTGTTTGCCTATGCTGATACTCATTTCAAAACCGCAGGGACGTCGGAAGATTTGGAGCGCATTCCACTAGAACCAGATGTCCGGAAACATTTATTATTGTTGTTTAAAGAGGCCATGAATAACGTACTCAAATATGCTCAGGCCAGTGAAGCTCGATTGAGTGTTACCATCAAGCCCGATGCTTATCTTATTCAATTGCGAGATGATGGATTGGGCTTTGATCCAGAAGTAGTTGATCCGGGGTATGGATTGAAAAACATGAAAGAACGGGCACTAAAAATGAATGCTCAGTTGGGCATTGAAAGTGCAAAAGGAGCGGGAACGTGCATTTCCTTGACCTTAAGGAAAGACCATTAAAAAGTGAGCATCCAGTAAATTACCCCAAATGGGGGAGGAATGGGGACGTAAAATGGAGTATTTTACTCATTCATTAAAACCATCAATTTGTCTACTGAGATCATACATGTTGCCATCGTTGAAGACAATGACGAAATTCGTCAGACACTTGCTTTGATTATCAATGGAACGCCAGGCTTCTATTGTAAACATACTTTTGTGGATAGTGAGTCGGCCATCAAGG
>JBCCSR010001221.1:0-2196 GCA_039199865.1 Bacteroidota bacterium | reverse complement strand
GGGGAAACGACTGTATGGCAAACAGGTGAGGCACCTCAACAGAATGAGGCATACACGATCCGGGTTTCTTTTTCAATGCCGATGATATGTTCTTTCCCGATTACCAACACTTTGCGGGCAATCAAACCCTGCTGACCACCGCAGATCCCGTGGGTAGCTATCGATTGCTAGATTACTATTTGTATAGTACCAATGATTTTTACCTCAATGCCCATGCCCATTATCAGTTTCGAAAATTTTTGTTTACCCCATTTGATTGGATCCACTTCTTAGGCATCAAAGAGAATGTTTTTGTTAGCTACCTCTACGCCGATACCAATAACAATTATCTGGAAGCGGGCTACAGTCTAGACAATATTCTTCGGATCTTTCGCATCGAATTTGTCACTTCCTGGATGGATTGGAAGTACGACAATTTTGGTGTCCGAATTGGCATTGCTTCGAGTTTGGAGGATTTCTTTTAATGCTTGTCCTTCACTCGCTATTGGAAAACTTTCCGCATCCATTGCACTTCGCGGATGATTTCCTCTACCGTTTCTTTCAGTTCATTGCCCATTTTTAAAAATGCATTGGGAAACTGATTTTGTTGGAAATGCATGAGGCTGTAATAGAGTGGTTTTAGCCGATCCATCAATTGGAGTTGCTGAGCCTTTGCACTGTGAAAACAGCGATTGAGGAAGTCGTATTCTTCCTTGGCCAGTAAAAACAGAAAATGGAAATGCAAGGGATGATCTTCGGAGATGTCCAAAAAATCTGCGTTGTAGAGCAGCCCGTCTTCCAGTACTTTTTTGAAGTAATAACTGGCTTCATCGTAATCTTTTTCGATTTCTACGTACAGATAAGCCAAATTGCTCATGGCTTGCAAGTGACCTTGCTCGCTGGCTTTCTGATAGTAAGTGATGGCCTGCTTGGGCTGCTTGAGTTCATTGGCGTACAAATTGGCTAAATTGAAGTGGGCATCCTTTGCTCCTTGTTGAATCGCCAATAAATAGTACTGCTCTGCTTGCTTGTAATTTTGATAATGCTTTTTGTGTAGAAGTGCCAGATTGTAAGTGGCTTTAGAATTGTTGTTTTGGCTGGCCAGATCGTACATTTGCTTGGCCTGATCGGGAGCTTGCAAATGGTATTCGTAGAGTATCCCCAAATTATTCATTGCTGCGACGTGTCCCTTGCCCGCAGCTTTTTTGTAATAGTTTTCTGCCAATTTAAAATCTCTCAATCTCTTCTGGTAAATATAGCCAATCTGGAAAAAATCTTTAGCCCTCATTTTGAGCAAATAGTTGATTGCGATTTGGTATTGTCCTGATCGAAATGCCTGCCTAGATTGTTGTTGTAACTCGATATCCGAGCGACTGAGTTGTTGGAGGTAGCGGCTATTGTTTTCCGAGAGGAAACTTCGGGTACTTTGTAAAAGCTCGTGTTGCTCTTCTTTTGGTAAATGCCGGGTGGAAGCAATGGCTTCGGAAAAGAGATAAGCGGCACGCTGGTTGTAATTGCCTTTTTGTAAGCCTTTGACGTGTTTGTTGGCCCGTTCAATTAGTTCGTTGGTATCGCACCAATCTTCCAGGAAGCGCATCAACCACTGCACCCGTTGTCGATCACCATTTCTTCCGTGACGCATCAAATACCAGATGTTGAAAAAACGCTCTGTAATTTGATAAAGGTGGTTTTTAGTATTGGTTTTGATTTTGTGGACCACCTCATTTTTAACCAACTGATTGAGCTGTGCAGAGATCACTTTACTCTCCATTCGCGTCATCTCACTAATGGTTTTGACACTGACTGCGTCCCAACTCAAGGCAATCGCTTCCACGATTTGTTGTTGAGAAGCCGGTAAATCATCCATGCGATGTTTGTACAAGGGAGTTACTCGATCTAGGACGTTTTCTAAATCGGTGAATGCAGTTCCCTCATCATTGTCAATAAAAATTTCAAAAAGCAAGATGATGGTTCGAATGACGCCACCGGTTAAGCGACACAAAGACTCGATTCTTCCGGGTTGATGATCAACAATTCTTTTGACTTCTTTCCGTCCGTGTACTTCTCCTAGTTTAGACAACAACTGCTGCGTTTGTTTTGTATCCAAGCCTTTTAGCCGCTCGATTTTGAAGAACTCGTAAAAGGGATGTTTGTACAAATAAAAGGATTCTAAGACCACCGAAGAGGCCGCAAAGATGCGGATGTCTGACGAAGTCT
>JBCCSR010001220.1:0-2197 GCA_039199865.1 Bacteroidota bacterium | reverse complement strand
GTTGAATTGAGGGGGGTCTTCAAAAAAATAGAAAATAGACCGATGAAAAAAGGTAGACTCCTAGAGCTTGTACAAAAACTAGGAAAGTGGGAAAGGTGGCATTTTAGCCAGTTTCTGGACTCTCCCTATTTCAATAAGCGGAAAGATGTGATTCGGCTTTGGCAATTCCTCCAGCAGGCGCTCAAAAGTAAGGCGGTGGAGTTCAATCAAGAAAAGGCCTTCCAACAGGTCTATCCTCAAGAAGTCTTTGAAGAGTCCAAGTACTATCTGGTCACTTCCTATTTGTTTAAATTGTTGGAAGAGTTTTTGGCCATTCAACATGTTCGACAACAACCTGCTGATATGCTGGGCTATCAGTTGAAAGCCTATCAGGAGAAAAAACTGGATGCTCATTTTCAACGATGTTTTCGACAACTAGAAAGTCGGCAAAACAAGCAGCTCAGAAGGGACAGTACTTATTTTTGGGACCGATTTAGCCTAGAATCTGAGTATTATCGTTATCTGGGAAGTCGTACCCGTTCGGGGAAAAATAATCTGGACCAACTGAGCGAGGCTTTTGATATTTATTTTATAGCGGAAAAGCTTAAACAGTATTGCCTACAAAAAGCACATCAAACGGTGGCAAAGAAGGAATACAGTTTGGGTTTACAGCAAGAAATGATGGATTTTCTTGCCCAGCATGAAGCCCTACTCGATTATCCGGCCATTGCCATTTATTACCATTGCTATCAGGCCATTTCTACTGGTGAGGAATACTTTTTCAAAAGGTTACTTCAACTCATTGAGCAGTATGCGCTGCATTTTTCCCCCTCAGAAATTAGAAGCATTTATTTGCTGGCCATCAATTACGGCATTCGTCAACTGAATACGGGTGACCCCAGCTACAACCGTAGTATGTTTGAATTGTATCGGAACGGTGTTGAAAGCGATTATCTTCTGGAAAATGGCGAATTGTCTTCATACACCTTCAACAATACGGCTTTGCTGGGGATCAAATTAAAGGAGTTTACCTACGTCGAGAGTTTTATCAAAAAGTATCATGTGCTCTTGCCCAAATCACTTCAGCAGACTATTTGTAACTATACTTTGGCAACACTTCGATACGAACAAAAAGCCTATCCAGAGGCCATGCAATTGTTGGCTACTTTTGATTCTAATGATCACTTGATGAACTTGAATGCCAAGCTCACGCTGCTCAAAATTTATTATGAAATTGAAGAGTTTGACGCATTGGAATCGCTCTTGGAAAGTACCCGAGTTTACCTCAATCGAAAGGAGGAATTGGGCTATCATAAGCCACGATACAAAACCATCATTTCCGTGGCGTTTAAATTATTGGCCATCCATCCACACGATCAAAAGGCCAAGGCCACTTTGAAAAAACAAGTCCAAACCATTGAAGTCATCAATATGCGCAACTGGTTTTTGCAACAGCTAGAGCAATTTTAAAACGATTTGCAATCGGATTCCAGGTTTCCATTTTGTGAAACATTGATTAAAGATGACGTCCTCTTTTTTGGTGGAGAGACGGACAACACGAAGGGGCGATCATTGGTTGACTGGAGAGGCCAATGCTCAAAAGACAAATTCAAGAATTTCTCAACAAGTTTGCAAAATATGCGCTAATAACTTTAATTTAGACGTTCATTTCCCAACTCAAATAAAGACGAAGCATTCCACATGCGAGAGACCATTGACGAAAAGGCGATCTTGGAGCAGATTAAGGCAGGAAAGCAAGCTGCTTTTGACGAACTATTTCGCCAATATTATCGCTATCTGGTGATTGTTGCTTATCGTTATTTGCAGGATGATCATCGGGCCAAGGATATGGTGCAGGAGGTTTTCCTCGACTTTTGGAAACGTCGCGATCGCATTCATATCGAGCAATCCATCAAAGCCTTTCTACGGCGGGCGGTTGTCAATCACTGTTTAGCTACCATCCGAAAAAATCAACGGGTTGATTTAAAAGACAGTCCGGACACCAATATTTCTCGAGTGCAAGACAAGGTGGATGAGATCTATGAGTACAAGGAGTTGGAGGAGGTGGTAGAAGCGGCCATCAAGCGTTTGCCCGAACGTTGCCAGTTGATTTTTAGAATGAGCCGCCACGAAAATTTAAGCCACAAAGAGATTGCCGAGCAATTGGCCATTTCCACCAAAACGATTGAAAATCAAATGGCAACGTTCGGGCAAACGC
>JBCCSR010001219.1:0-2198 GCA_039199865.1 Bacteroidota bacterium | reverse complement strand
TATTGGATACTAGATATTGGATACTAGAAAAAATACAAGGGGGTCCCCCCTTGTATTGCACTCAAACACTTTGTCGCGTCAACAAATGAATGAAAGCATGTTTGTTATGATAAAATAATACAAGTGGAAAATTAATTTTTTCCATTTCTAACTTTGCTCTTTAACGAAGGCAGCTTCATGTATAACCGTTAATTTCATTCCACCCAAGATTTGTCATTGGTACTATGGTATGATGGGATGACTTCGCTCAATGGAAATTCTACTGTTTCATAAGGCTGCCTTTCCTTTTAGTACTAAGCTCTTCTACTTCTCATCCTTTTGTATTTATATTTTGATAGCTGACTACTTAAGGCAAAAACAGCACCATCAACGGAAGATTCAAATGTCTTAGAAGTTTCTTTAACATACAATACACAACCCGGTAAAATCATTTTCACTTCGGTTACCTTATCTTTTCTTTTCCCAGAATTATTATCGAGCTTTAAAACGACGCTGGCATCAATAATGTCACCAAAGAATTTATCTAGTTTTTCTAATTTTTGCTCTACGAAATGAATCAAAGTGGAATCGGCGTTGAAGTGGAGGGCTTGAGTTGAAACTTTCATAATTATTGTTTTTTTTACTGGTTAAGAGAAAGATAGATTGGGAAGTATCCCTAGTTCACTTGTATGGAAAAACTATATTGCGCTACTGTTTCTGTTTCCTACAAGTGTTTGATAAAATAATGGTGAATCGATCATTGCGGGTAGCTTGGTTGATGCATTCTTTGTTGTTTTAGATTTAAGTGATGAGTAATTGTTGAGATCATGGTGTCGGTACAATTATAAGTCGCATGAGGCAAAATGGGCACCGGCTCAGCATTCTCCAAGCCGGTGCGTATATAAGTGCCTATATATCAATGAAAATTATTCGATTAAGTCATGGCTTGTTGGCTGGGAACTCCGATTTTTGACTCCACAAATTTCACCATCGGCAATTTGGCATCTTCTTCCAAAAAGAGTTTTCGCATTTTGCTCATGCCTGCTCTAAACGCTGGATTATGATTGATTTGCAAAATCATCTCCAGCATTTCTTTGCCGCTCGCCTTGTCAATGTCGAGGTCCAATCCCATTTGATGATGCCGAATTCGAATGCCATTATCGTGTTGGTCGCGTCCCATCGGCACCGTCAACATCGGCACGTTATTGACCACACATTCTTTGACGGAGCCCAACCCACCGTGAACGATGGCGAGAGCAGCATGTTGCAAGATATCTACTTGAGGGACCCAACTGTGTACAGAAACATTCTCTGGCAGGTCTTTAAAAATATCCCGGCAATCCAATCCACTTACTGACATCGTCAAATGAAAATCTTTCATCTGCTCCTGACGCATGCATTCAATAAGAAGCCTAAAGGTCTTCTTCGCCTTTTGCGGATAGACAGCTACTTGCGAACCCATCGAAGCATAAATGAGTTGTTGATGATCTTTCTTAGGTAAAAATTCTAAAAGTTCAGATTTGTTCTTAGCGGTATTTTGTCTGACGCCAGGCCCAAGAAAAACTTCTCTTTCATCTCGTACCATTCTATTGATTTCAAAATCCATTGGACAAGTCAACAAATGGGTCCATTCTTTCATTGGCGCCACGATTTGTTCTATTTTGGTGAATCGTTTGCCTTGAGCCAATAGGCTCATCATCAGTTCTTCCAAAATATCTGGGTCGCTATCCAGTATATCTACAATGGCCAATTGATCGATGATTTCGCTCATCAGGAAGTTGGCTTCCTTCCTATCCTTAGCGATGTTGAAAGGAAAGTGGGGCCAGTAAAGGCAAGGTTGACAATTGTATTTGTAGTGTAAGGCCAAGCTTTCTAGCAAAATATGGCAACTACAAATGAGCATTTTGGGATTGAGGTATTGAAAGAGCTCGTCCAACTCCCCTTCGATGATGGCTTGGGTGTGGCGATCTTCCAAATTTTTATTGGCAATTCGATTTTTCTTGATTTTTTCAATAAACCCATAAGGGTATACATCTTGAAATATAGCATAGTTTTCAAAGCCTTCTTTGGCTACTTTTTTCATGACATCTTCTATCCCGATATAAGCTACTCGATAGCCTTTACGCTTTAAATTTTCAGCTATTTTAAAGGTAGGAAAGACATGGCCGGCTTCAAAGTCTGGAAAAAATAATACGTCTATCATATTCATTGATTTAGTG
>JBCCSR010001218.1:0-2199 GCA_039199865.1 Bacteroidota bacterium | reverse complement strand
TTTGGATTTTGACTGGTTTATACGCAGTCAAAATCCAAAAAGGCCGATAATGCCGTAACTTAAACCATTCGATTTGCAATAATCTAATCATGTTCTTTCAAGATCGTTAAAAATTGTTTTTCTAAACTGCCCTCAGCTTCTACCAAATGACTGAGGATGATTTCTTGCTCGTATAGATAGCGACTCAAAATATTGGGGGAGACCTCCTTCTCGGTGTTCAAGATAAAGCGGCCATCTTTTCTTTCCATCTTCTGAATGCCATTAAAAGCAGAAAGCGCCGCTTGGAGTTTTTCCATGTTTTCCGAAGCAACTTCAATCGAACGTTGGTCGAGCAAGGCCTCCGCTACGCTTCCTTGATAACGCTTATTGCCTTTTTGTAAAACCATAAAATGACTACACAATTTCTGCACTTCATCCAAAAGGTGACTGGCCAAAATAATGGTCTTACCCGTTTTGGCAATGTTGCGAATGAGTTCGCGGATTTCGACGATTCCTTGGGGATCCAAGCCATTGGTGGGTTCGTCCAAGATCAAAACGGGCGGATTGGAAAGCAGAGCGGCACCGATAGCCAGACGCTGCTTCATGCCCAAAGAATAAGTCTTAAAAGGATCGTTACGACGTTCCAACAAGCCAACCTGATCCAAAACGGGATCAATCAGAGCTGGATCACATTCCTTAATTTTGGCAATTACCTTTAGGTTTTGTGCCGCACTGAGATAAGGAAAAAAACAGGGTATTTCCAAAATAGTCCCAATCTTTTTTCGACTCGCCGGGCAAGGGGCTTTTCCAAACCACTGAAAGGAACCACTGGTAGGGGTCAATACACTGAGCAACAAACCCAAAGTAGTGGTTTTTCCACTTCCATTGGGTCCTAACAAGCCAAAGACCATCCCCGCTTCAATTTCAAAGTTGAGTTGATTGAGGGCAGTAAGACGACGGTATTTTTTGGTAAGGTTGGTGGTTTCCAGAACTTTCATACAGTATTCTTGTAGCTATTGGTTTTTAGAGGTCGGTGAGTAAAAGTCAGCTTTAAAGGATAGAATCTTGTCTCAAACTGTCTGGTACAACCTGACTTTCTTCTTGTTTTTCCCGCTCTTTTTCTTTCCGCTTGGCTTCCCATTCATCTTGACGTTTTCTTCTTCGCTCTTCCTTCTTGGCATTTTTTCCAATCAGATCAAAGAGCATGGAAATTCCATTGGTTCCAGCATTGTTATCACGGCTTGAGAAACTTTCGATTACCTCGGGTAAAACCAGCAAATTCAGTTGTCCTTGAATATCTGCCATGTAATAGCTGCTGTCATAATTTCCCAGGGCGATGGTTTTCTTCTCGTTTCCCAACAGATAAATTTTCTGCTCTTCATTTTCAATTTCTAAATATACCTCATATTGCTCCTGCTCTTGAAATTTTGTCGACAAATCAACGATTTTTTCGTAATTAAAAGAATCAGAATACAATTTCATTACCACCAAGCGGTCTACCTCTTTGACCAATTTATTGATCGAGGGATCATCTTGGAAATTCAGCATACGCAAGGTACTGGGATATAAATAATACGCTTTTTCAACCTTTTTCGTATCTTTTAATTCCTCTATGAGTGGAGATGGGCGCTGACAAGCAAGTAAGAGGAAAAGGCATAAAAGAATGGCCAAGGGTATTCTCATATTTTGATGATGTAAGTTTATCGGGTGTAGATTGAGGGTAGATGCGTGGATGGCATCTTGGTCGGTCTACTCAATGAGCGGACGAATTCAAATGTCTTTTTTAGGGCAACAGACAAAGGAAGTACGATTTCTATTCGGCTTGCGATGAACAAAAATCATACTTCTACTCAAGCCTTAGATTCCAATTTATTCTTTGGACTTTGACTTGATTTTTCCTTTGTTTTCTTCCTTTTCAAATGCTTGGAATTGTTCCATCCCTTTGATCTTGAGTACTCTCGATATTCTGGCAATCTGACTCAGGTCGATCTCACCGTAAAGGCTCATCACCATAAAAGTTCGGTTGCCACCGATGATCATCAATAATTCGTTGATCGTTCCGCTATTCTCCCGAACCATAAACATAATGTTTTCTTCGGCATCTTCTACCGACATCAATTCCTCGTAGGTAGCATCACTGGAAATTTTACCAATTGCATCGTAATACAGGCTTTCACTTTTTTCTGTCTTTTCATTGACCACCGCTTTGATTCCTTTGAG
>JBCCSR010001217.1:0-2201 GCA_039199865.1 Bacteroidota bacterium | reverse complement strand
GTAGACAAAATCGGATCAGTTGGTAAGGTCGTATGAGGCTAGCAGCGAAGCGATATAGTGAATATTAGGAAGGACGATTCTACTTTTTAAATAATTTATTAATAAAAACGAGAAATATTTTTTTTCGTTTGATGAGTCTTAAAAAAGTATTGCTCGTTTTTTTTAATAAATTATTTACAAAGTAGAATCGGCCTTCCTAATCTTCCCTCTTTCGCTTCGCTGCTAGCCTCATTCGACCTTACCAACTGCTCCGATTTTGGCTACGAATATCAAGTACAAATTCGGACAAGTGATCTATATTTTTTAAACCGGGCTCAATTTCAAATCCACTATTTACATCAATGGCATGGAGGCGAGGAAAGGATAGGGCTTTGATCGCCGCCGCATCTTGAGGACCGATTCCTCCGCTCAAGAAAAAGGGAGTATTGCCCTCATACTGCTCCAAAATACTCCAATCAAACTGTACTCCGTTCCCACCCGGGTTTTTGCCTTTGGTATCGAAAAGAAAAAAATCACAATCGTATTGATAGGCATCAGTATTGGTAAAAACGAAAGTGTCATCAACCGAAAAAGCCTTGATGATTCGAATTCCCTGACGTTTGAGTTCATTGCAATAAAATACATTTTCCTTCCCGTGCAATTGGACGTAATCTAGCGAATAGGTTCGAACTTTTTCGACCACTGTTTCCATGGGAGCATCCACAAAGACCCCCACTTTGTTGATCCCTTGACTCCCAATTTTTTCAAAACCAGTAAATGCGTGGGCTGCTAATTCAACGCATCGAGCTGATTTTTCGTAAAAAATAAAGCCCAGATAATTCACCGGTAAATTCAACACCGCCAAAACATTGGCCGGATGTTTCATTCCGCATACTTTGATTTCCATACCATTTGATTTTGCAAACGCTTGACATCGGTGATCAACGTAGCACAAGTTCGAGCTGGATCTGCCGTTTTCATAAAATATTCGCCAATCAAAAATCCTTGATAACCAACTTCAAGTAAGTCGACAATCGCTTCCGCATTACTGATTCCACTCTCGGAAATTCGAACAAATTCTGTGGGAATGGCGTCGGCTAGATTGACAGAAGTAGAAATACTCACGGTAAAATCTTTGAGGTTGCGATTGTTGACCCCAACAACATCAATATCCGGAGATAACTTGGCCAGTTGCTCGATGCCATGTATTTCCATTAATACCTCTAAGCCCAATCCTTTGGCCGTCTTGGCCAATTGTTGCAATTGATCTTTTTCCAAACACTCGGCAATGAGTAAGACAGCATCAGCACCAATACTTTTTGCCTCTATCAATTGATACTCGTCTACCACAAAATCTTTTCTCAAAATGGGACAGAAGTTGAATTTTCTCGCCTCCGTGAGATCCTTATTTTTTCCCCCGAAGTAGTTTTCATCAGTCAATACGGAAAGTGCCGAGGCACCAGCCTGCATATAACCAATGGATACCTTCTCTACTTGTGCATAGGGATTGATATTTCCTTTAGAAGGCGACTTCCTCTTGAATTCGGCAATAATGCCCAGGCGATCTTCTCTTTGTAAATACTTGCGTAAAGAAACCACTGGAGTGGAAAAGTAAATGCTTTGTTCAAGCAATCGAACAGGATAAAGTTCGCGACGTTCGGCGACTTCCTTTTTTTTATGGGCTACAATTTCGTCAAGAATGTTCATACTTTAATAATTAGGCTAATGAGCAAATGTATGGTAATGATTTAGTTAACTAGTTTTTTAAATTGGGCTAACGCACTTTTACTGAGTAAAGATGCTTCTGCCTCTGCAATACAATCGGAAATAGATTGTTCTGGTTTCAGGCAATGAATCGCCATCCCCGCGTTGGCGGTCACCACATCTCTTTGTGCTGGCGTCCCATTTCCTTCCAATATGGAGACAAAGATTTTCGCGGCCTCCTCCACCGTATCCCCTCCGTGTAATGCCTGCGGTATCAGTTGTTCTTTTCCAAAATCAACGGGATGATAAATGTTTTCTGAATGATTCGTTCGAATTTTTACTCTTCCAGTCAAAGAAATTTCATCATAACCATCTAGGGCATATACAATGGTATATTTTCGATTGGTTTGTTGTAAAACGTATTGATATAACCGCGATAATTCATTGCTAAAAACACCCAGCATATTGAATTGAGGACGAGCAGGATTGACCAAAGGCCCCAACATATTGAAAAAGGT
>JBCCSR010001216.1:0-2205 GCA_039199865.1 Bacteroidota bacterium | reverse complement strand
TCATATTTTCGGTGAATTAAAAATTTTAACAGAGCAAACAGACGTGTTTCGAATACGTTCGCTTCATTTATTAATGAAATTTCATTTTTTATTTTTCCCTTTTCAATATTTTGTACTTCCAGATCCCAAGCAATTCCGGGAATATGCCCTCCTCGATAGAAATCGGCTTTCCATAAAATTTGCTCAAAATTAACGGTCTCCGCTGCTTCATTCGCTTCCTGTGTTTCATTGGTTATGGGCGCATCATTGAGGGCCAAGGATGCATCGGGAGATTGTGCGGAAAGCATGGCCAGAGGGGACCAACTGAGCAATAGTGCAAAAAGTATTTTTTTCATGATTTTTTTTTTGATAATTTTTGAATGAGTGATTCAATCCATCGGTTACATGGCGCAAGCAACTGCATATTCCTGGTAAGCGGGATAGGCTTCCTCGTCGCTGCAGGAACAGTAAGCGCAATTTTCATCTCGGTCAATTTCATAGGTGTCAAATTCCCAAGTTTCGGCATTAAAGCAGAGCAAACGACCAACCATGTTTTCTCCAAATCCAATTAAAATTTTGATGGCTTCGGTAGCGCAAATGACACCGACCATGCCGGGCAAGACCCCCAAGACCCCAGCTTCTGCACAGGAGGGTGCCAATTCTGGTGGTGGAGGTTCTGGATAAGCGCAACGATAACAAGGTGCATTCGGTGAGTCCGCTCCGGGCCAAAAAGTAGACACTTGTCCTTCAAAACGAAATACGGAACCATGCACGTTGGGAATACCCAGCTTGACACAAGCATCATTGATCAGATAACGCGTAGTAAAATTATCGGTGCCATCTAAAACCAAATCGTAACCCGCCAAGATGGCTTCCACATTGTCTGCGTTCAATCGTTTTTCATAAGTCGCCACGTGAATTGATGAGTTGAGGGCTTCCAATCGTTTTTTGGCAGATTGGACTTTTGATGAACCCACACTTTCTTCGGTATGCAAAATCTGTCTTTGCAAGTTGGAACGGTCAACGATGTCATCATCAATGATGCCCAAATGACCAATGCCTGCTGCCGCCAGATACCAAGCAACGGGAGAACCAATACCGCCGGCACCGACCACCAGTACTTTGCTATTCAACAATTTTAACTGACCCGCTTCTCCAACCTCGGGAATCAACAAATGCCGTTTGTAGCGTTCGAAATCGCCTTTCTTTAAGGCTTGCGGAATTTCAAAAGGCAAACTTTTATTTTTCCATTGAATGAACCCGCCCTTTACCGAATAAACGTTGTCGAAGCCCATTTCGTGAAGACAGTTGGCTGCCACCAAGGAGCGTCGGCCGGAGGCGCAAATCAGACAAATCTCCCTTTCATTGGAATCCGAAAATTGGGTGATGCGCATTTCTAGCAAACCTTTAGGAATGCGTATAGCTCCAATCGGGCTTCCGTCATTGACTTCGTCTTTTTCGCGAATGTCGATGAGCAAAGCCCCTTGTCTCTGTTTTTGAAACGCTGTATCAACATTGATTTCATCGACTTCAGTCCGGAGTTTATTGAGATAATGATTTACTTCTATCATGGTTTTGTATTTTCGAGTTTAATGGTGAACGAATTTTCTTTTCTTGAGCCGTTCTCCGTTTGAAAAATTTAGCCTGCTTTGACAAACCCAGTCATTCACAAAATTGAGCAAAGACGAATGGTTAAGCAGAATATCAATTGTCGACTTTATTGAAGTTGAACATTTGTTTTGCCCCAGGATTTAACTTAGAACAGCGCATATTTTGCACCAAACATTAACTGGGAATCAATGAGGCGATTGAGGTCCGTATCTCTTCCACCAAAGTTGGCAAAGAGTACGGTAAACAGTTCAACGCGGCCTATGTTCCATTCTAGCAATGCGGAAGTTTGATGACTCTGATCTTCGAAGGAATAGATGTATCTCAAGTTGTAGTTGAGCCGGTCCCAAACATCGTTTTGATTGACTTGCACAAAAGCATAGTGGCGACGAATATAAGGCATACCAGGATTGATGGCCCGGCCCAAGTTGATGTTCGACAAATCTTTGGTCACATCAAAATTGTAAAGAGAGGAAGAAGCCACCATTTCCGTAAAGAGGTCAAACTCTTCTTCAGTATACCCTTGGCCATTGTAGAGATACTCTAGTTGAATCGTTGGGCCAGCATTTAATGTATAAGATGCTCCCAGCAAGGCCACGGGAAAAAGGCGATCATTTT
>JBCCSR010001215.1:0-2212 GCA_039199865.1 Bacteroidota bacterium | reverse complement strand
TGGAGACGTTGCACTGCAACGTCTCTACGGGGGGATTATCGCCAGACGAAATCCCCATTTTTTACCGACCAATCGTTTCCGAAAAATCCACTTGCGGCTATACCTTCCAGGCCTTTTTGCATCATCTTGTGATCAAAAATCATTACATCCGGGAAGGTGGTTCCATTAACCAAATAATCATTGGCATAGGCGGCTTTCATACCTTTGATACCACTCGCTGTAACGACACCAACGCTAGCAAAATCACTATCTGATCTCGGATAAATAAAATAAGCACCCCATTGATCTCCACTCAAGGTCCTGTTTCCGATTTTGAAACTTCCATTTCGAACCGATATAGGGCAATTGACTAGCAATTGATCCCAAACTTTATTGTTATCTTCATTTCCGTAAAGGATTACATTTTGATCCCGGTATTGTGTGGCCTGAAAAGCATGGTCTGCTACTAATTCCACATTCCCATTAGCGCGATACCAAAACTTTTCTGCATCGAATTTTGCACGATTGTAGTACCATTCATTTTCCTGATCGTTGCCACTTGTGGCGTAAACAAGAACGAATTGATTACGAAAGGCATCTTTAAATCCTCCGTTACGATGAGGCCCTTTTTCTTTTGTTTCTAATGGTTCTGTTTCTCTCCATTTCTTTCCTTCAAGTAAAAGATGAAACGGCCCTGTTTTACCTTTAATCTCAAAAGTTTGGTCATCAATCGTGAAAGAAGTATCAGGACTACCCATTGCTGTTAGATCAATTCGTAGTCGTTTTACATTATCGGTTTTTAAGGATATAGCTTCGGAAGTTCTTACAAAATGAAAGTTGCTGATTTCGAGGGGCATCTCTTGTTGTACAATGGTAATAAAATGTGATTTAGCCGAAACGCCAGGAGAAGCAGTACTGAACTCAATCTCTTCCAATGTTTCTGGTGATGCAATCGATCTTGCTTTAAAAAAATCAAAGATTGGAGGCCAATCCATACTGTGATCGCCGTACCAATGGGTGCCATTGGGGTATTCATAATAGGTGAAATCATTGTGAAATTGTCCCAGTCTGGAACGCATGTCTCTTGCTAAAAAGGTAGGCACAACGGTGTCGTCTTCACCATGTAGAACATAAACACCCAAATGGAGGTAGTTCTGGATTAATTTCAGAGTTCGACTTGGATTGCCAGCTCTTCGGATAATTTCATCCATTGCCTTTTGTTCTAATCGATCAAATTGAGGACCCTTGGCCATGGCTTTTATCCCGGCTCGAGTCCAACCAAAATTAGCCAATTCTTCATCCGAACGACTCAACATTCTTCTAGTAAAACTTTGGCGATAAGCTAGTAAATCAGGATAGCCCGCACAAGGTGCAATTGCTGCAAAACGATCAGGATAAGTCGCGCCCAAATACCAAGTTCCATGTCCACCCATGGAATGCCCGGTTAGGTAGGTGCGTTGAGGATCTGTTCCTAACAACTGTTCTGCATCAGCCAAGACCTCAAGCGCATCCAATCGACCCCAATCTTCCCAGGCAAACCCAAATGGCCGTCGATTAGTCGGAGCAATGATATGTCCCCAGTCTTTTTGTTTGTAAGCTCTAGCTTGATTTACAGCCTCTACGGAAGCACCGTGTACGGAAAGGAACAAGGCAGGATTATCCTGCATTTGGTTGGTAGATGGAGCCATGCTGTAATATTGAACGCTGCCATCAATGGTACTCAGAAAAGTGCGTTTATGGTGTTTATACTCAGATTTTACATCTAAATTTATCTGGTCTTCATCAATGGTTTTGGATTTACTATTGCTTAGGGTAAGCTTTGCCGTCAGACTTTCTCCAGCTTCCATCTTTTTGGGTGGGGCAATTTTGAAAGGTACTTTCCGTACTGTCATGGGGGCTATTTCTGGTAGCTTCATTTTTATTGTAGTACCATTGATTTGACAAGAAATGGTACCGCCACTGAAAGATTTTGAATCCGCATTGATTACTCGTATAGCTCCCAGGAATTCTGATTGACTTTCAGCCAATAAATCAGGAAGGGTAAGATCACGTTGAGTTAGTTGGACTGCCTTTTCTGGCGCGATTAACCGAGCTCTTATTCTAGAAAATCGACCTCCAGTTAATAAAAATTTATTGTTTCCTTTTTTTAGTTTTAAAGGGATTAGTTGGTGCCCAAAATCGTAATGGTCTCCTTCGTGTGGAAGTCCATTAATCAAAATATTGGTATGTCCTG
>JBCCSR010001214.1:0-2215 GCA_039199865.1 Bacteroidota bacterium | reverse complement strand
TTTGATTTGACCGATACGCGCATTGATGGTTTCTGTGTCTCCACTTCCGTTGACGATAGTCGTATTGTCTTTATCAACTGTAATCTTTTCGGCAGTACCCAAGTGTTCCAACTCTGTACTTTCCAACTTGTATCCTTTTTCTTCAGAGATAACTGTACCACCAGTCAAGACTGCGATGTCTTCTAACATGGCTTTACGGCGATCACCAAATCCGGGCGCTTTTACAGCGACTACTTTCAACTGAGCTCTCAATCGATTGACCACCAATACGCCTAATGCTTGACTTTCAATATCTTCTGCAATGATCAATAAAGGACGACCTGTACCGACTGCTTTTTCCAAAATTGGAACGATGTCCTGCATGTTGGAAATTTTCTTGTCGTGGATGAGGATGAGCGGATTTTCGTATTCGGTTGTCATGGTGTCAGCATTGGTCACGAAGTAAGGAGAGAGGTAACCTCTGTCAAACTGCATTCCCAATACTTCGTCGACGTAAGTATCTGTCCCTTTTGCTTCTTCTACAGTGATGACGCCGTCTTTAGATACTCTCTTCATCGCATCGGCGATGAGTGTTCCGATTTCTTCATCATTGTTTGCAGAGATAGAACCGACTTGCTGGATTTTTTCAAAATCGTCACCGATCACTTCGGTTTGATCTTTGAGATTTTCGATAATGACTTTAACCGCTTTGTCGATCCCTCTTTTCAAATCCATTGGGTTGGCACCAGCGGTTACATTTTTCATACCTGCTGCAATCATTGCCTGGGCCAAAACAGTGGCTGTAGTCGTTCCATCACCAGCGATATCAGCGGTTTTTGAAGCGACTTCTTTTACCATTTGAGCCCCCATGTTTTCTACGGGATCATCCAACTCAATCTCTTTGGCTACAGTTACCCCATCTTTGGTTATGGCGGGAGCTCCAAAACTTTTTTGAATGACGACATTTCTACCTTTGGGCCCGAGGGTTACTTTAACCGCGTTGGCCAAGGCATCGATACCAGACTTGAGTTTTTCTCTAGCATCGCTATTAAAACTAATTTCTTTAGACATATCAGCTAATGTTTTAAGATTTTTTGTGAAATAAGGAAAAACGTACCTGAGGGATAGCTTGGATTAGAGAATAACAAGAATGTCATCTTCCCGCATGATCAGATAATCAGACCCTTCATGGTGGAGCTCTGTACCGGAGTATTTGCCATAAAGTACAACGTCACCGACTTGAACGGTCATTGCATTTCCTTCTTTTCCGGGACCTACAGCAACTACATTACCTCTTTGTGGTTTTTCTTTAGCAGTATCTGGAATGATAATACCCCCTTTGGTTTTCTCTTCAGCCGGGGCAGGTTTGATGACTACTCGGTCATTTATCGGCTTCATTTTACTAAGTTTTGATTTTTTAAAATGATTAATTTGAATTTTTGTCTCGTTTTCAGTGCGTGATTTTCTGTTACAAAATGTGATGATCATTTCTTATGCCAATCCTCATTTTGTGCCATTTTTGCAGCCCCGCTCAATAGTTTTCAATTTTTGACAGACCAAATTGGCAGGTCAGCAAAAGGCAGCTCACTGAAAAGTGGTGCAAAGGTAGGATTTTTATTGAGAAACAAGAGAAAAAAATAAATTTTCCCAAAGGAAGCCTTCTTACTGAGTCATTGGGTAAATGGGGGAGTCAAGACAAAAAAATAACCTGATAATACCGAAGCACTATCAGGTTATTTAGCAAAACAGGCCATTGGGCCTAGATGCGGATATTGGGTTTAACCTGGCTGTTGAGACTGTAGCAGTTCGCCGCTTTCTGGTCCACCGACCATGAGGCTGGTCACGATGCAAAGGACAAACAAGGCAATGGCCAAGTACCAAGTTACTTTTTCGATGAAATCAGTTGATTTGGCTGCACCAAACATTTGATTGGTCGCATTCCCTCCAAAAGTAGAATCAACACCTCCTCCTTTGGGATTTTGTATCAAAACGACTCCCATGAGTAGGACACAAACCAATGCGATCAAAATAGTCATTGATGTTAACATATCTCAGTTTTTTTTAAGTTTTTCAATTCGCTCTGCAAAGAACGCCTTTTTTTCGGGAAAAATCAAACTCAAGCGTTCATACATTTTAATGGCTTTCTTTGGACTTCCTTGTTCTGCCAACAATTTGGCTAGGGTTTCGGAAGCAATCGTTTCGTTTTCAACGATACTTTTTTGGGCAAACGATTTAA
>JBCCSR010001213.1:0-2219 GCA_039199865.1 Bacteroidota bacterium | reverse complement strand
GTGGGGTCTTTCTCTCCGTACAAAACATGAATTTCATCATCGGGAAACTGGTCGAGGATGTGGGCAATTAAGAGCTCTACTTTGGTAGGATAATCTTCAATAATTACCCATCTCCTGACTTGATGTTCTGTAGATCCCTCCCCATTCTTTTTTTCTTTATTTTTTGTTAGGATGAGATGTTTTTGAGGATCTATATCCAATCGGCTGATAGCAGCACAAGGTTCATGATTAATTTTTGATGGATTTTGATCCTTTATTATTGGATTTACAGTTGTCATTGGTTTAAGCATTTATATATATTGAGAAATATCAATCATTTGAATGGAAAGTACCTTCGATGGGGATCATAAATTTTGTGAGCCATAGGTCGTATTTTTCTGGATCAATTTTGGATTTTTCTGACCAATTCTGTTTTTGTCCCTTTGATTTTGGCCTGCCAAAGCATTCTAGAGTACCATCTAGCAAGGCCAAGCAAGAATTGATGACCGGCTCGGTTCCAAAACTCTCTTTTCGAGAGATCCTAGATGCTTTTTCAAAAGGATTAACAAAGCAAAAGCGAAGTGCTCTGGACCCCTTGAAATCGGTTTTTGTTCGAATATGGAGGAGAAATTTACCATCGCTGTGCTCATAAATATTGGTGAGCGAAGCTACCATGATGCGTAGGAAAGCATTGGATCGGGTAATTCCTCGATCGTGTTCCAGATTGGTGTATCCGTTGGATTGTGTTTTGGTATCCAAAATGTAATTGGGAATTTTCTTTCCTCGAAATACGATTTTTAATGACTTTTTTTCGAGCAACTTTAACTTGTCATTAAAGTTATTTTCATAGGCATCAATCAGTTGAAAACTTTTGCTTTGTCGGGATCGTTTCATTTGTTCTCCAACGTACATGTCTTTGGCCAAGCCTTCACAGTGGCGAATAAGGTCAAATAGAGTGGCTTTATCCTTTATAGAGAAAACGGACCCCATCATTCTACCGGACCACATTTTTAGATAATTGTTCCAAACCTGAAAACGGTGTTCATTGGGGATCAGTCGCCATTCCTTCACCTCACGGACGGTCAGTTTTTTCATGCCTTCTTCATGCGCTTGGTGTACGATTGCTTTAGCTATTCGATTATTGCCATCTTTTTCAAAGAGTTCTCGAAAAGATACATTGGACAGGTGAAAAATGTTGTCAATGATTTTACTGAGCTCATGGCTAAAAGCATTGATATCAGCACTCGTGGACACCTTACGAAGCTCTCTTTTGATCACTTCTCCGTAAAATAAGCGGTCGATAATGGGGCGAGAGAAAGCACCAAAAAAGCTGTAAATACGCATTAGGCGAATAAATACTGCATTGTTTAACTCTGCAGTACGATGGACCCCTGCATCAGATTTGGTGAAAGGATGAGATTCATGAACCAGTTTCCAGGAAGGATACAAAGTTAGGGTTACAAATGCAATGGCCGATTCGGGTACTGGGCGTGGAGAAATTTTTGGGAGATGCAATTTGACTTTATTGTCTTCATCAGAAGTATTCCAAATACAAATGACCAGATACTCCTTGGGGTCGTGGATTGGACCATTGGCGACCTCGTAATAGTGGGGGAGGATGGGGAATGCTGCTTTGTGATGTAGTGCTTGAATGGCCTTGTCAAGGGCAACCGCTGTATTTTTAGTTTCCAGGATATGCTCAAACAAAAACTGCCGGGCTACAAATTGTAGACAACGATGAAATTGGTAACGATCTTCTATCTTTTTCCAGAACAAGGGTTCGTCTATTGTCTCAGTCCTGTTGATGATTGCCAGCTCTTGTTCTAGTTGCTGGAGATTTTCCCAAACCATGGACCCTTCCGTAGCGTAAGCACTATTGATTTGTATTTGATCCAGACACAGCACTGCTTTGGCCAAATGGAGTAAATACTGGACCAGGGAACGGAAGGGGACGATCACAACGATTTGTTGATCCTCATGTATTGCGATTATTCCCAGACGAAGCAATTCCTCTTCCATGCTGTAGGTCTGAAATAACTGCCCTTCGTCTAGGCTTCTCTTTAGCGTTTCCCAATTTTTTTCAACTTTTTGTAAAAGAACGTATTCCTCCTCCTTATTTTCATAGGCCTGCGGATCGTAGTAGCTGCTCTTTTTAGTATCATCAATCTCTTCCCAGTAGGAAGACAGTCGCCGATTGTTGGGGGGATCCTCTCCCACTCTTTCAATGAGGCTCGTAGGCC
>JBCCSR010001212.1:0-2227 GCA_039199865.1 Bacteroidota bacterium | reverse complement strand
GCAATCTTGAAGTGACCTTACCGGGAAAACCTCCCTATCAAGGTTGGCCCAATTTTAAGAGCCCGGATGATCTCGCAAGGGCCCTACGTATTGCCGGATTTGACCTTCTGACGACTGCCAACAACCACTCCAACGATGCGGGAAAAAACGGTGTCATTCAAACCATCAATACTCTACAAAGCAACGGTTTTTATCATACTGGTACTTACCGAGATAGTCTGGAAAAAGAACTGTACCATCCACTCGTCGTCTATAAAAAAGGATTCAAGCTAGCCTTTCTCAACTATACCTATGGCACCGATCAAAAAAAACATCGCCCTCCTACGGTAGTCAATGTGATTGACGAAGTACAAATCAAAAGGGACTTGCAACAGTGTCAAAAATTAAACGTCGACGCCAGCATTGTCCTGCTCCATTGGGGCAAGGAGTACCAGATCGATCCATCGGAAAAGCAGGAACAACTGGCCCGACGATTGGCCCATTGGGGCGCGGACCTAGTCATTGGAAGTCATCCCCACGTAGTACAAGGAGTAGAAGAATATTTTTGGAGATCAGGACAAAACGAAAAAGAAAAGATGAGCCTACTTGCTTATTCTCTAGGTAACTTCATCTCCAATCAACAAAAAGCATATACCGATGGAGGAATAATACTAGGAGTAGACCTCATCAAAACGGAGGGCGATACTCAAATAGAAGATCATTATTACCTTCCCATCTGGCGATTTATTCGCAAAAATGAAGCGCAAGGAAACAGCTATCACTGCATTCCCATTTCCGCTTATGAAAGACAAAATCAACAAATCCCGGGTTTGACAAAAAGAGATTTGCGCAAGATGCAAGCCTATGCCCAGTTCCTTCGACAGCACCTCAATAAAAGCGACTGCCCTGAACGCCCCCTTTCTGATTGACTTCTCCCTTTTATCCAGCGATAAATCCTCTCCCTCAGGAGGGCTACTTGCGTTTATTGTCCGAATGTTTATCTTTGCGCTATGACAATATCCGCAATCGTTGCTACGGCAAAAAACAATGTAATTGGTGCCAACAATGACATTCCCTGGTACCTTCCTGCTGATTTGAAGTATTTCAAAAAGGTGACCATCAATCATCACATCATTATGGGGCGCAAATGCTTTGAATCAATTGGTCGCCCACTTCCCAAACGAACCAATATTGTTGTAACCCGCAATCCTTTTTTCGTGGCCTCCAAATGCCTCGTTGCCCACTCCGTTGAGGAAGCCCTAGAGATAGCAAGAGAAAACGATGAAGAAGAAGTTTTCATTATTGGTGGTGGAGAGATCTACGCCCTCAACATGCCCTACATCGACCGACTCTACCTCACCGAAATAGATCTCGAAGTGGAAGGAACCGTTTTCTTTCCCCAATTAGACTGGGATAAATGGACCCTTAGCAATGAGGAAGCGCATTTAGCAGATGACAAAAATGCTTACAATTATACGTTTAAAGTGTTTGAGCGGAAGCGGTAGGATCTTAGGATGCACATGATACCTTCTATATAAAAATTATATTTACCAGCCTTTCGTCTTAAATAATAACGCCGTTGAAACTTCAAGAGGCGGCAAGAATGGTGGAACACTTATCAATACCTTTCAACCAAAACTCAACACTTCTTTCTGTCAAGCCTTTAGCGAATCTCCAAGCTATTTTTTTTGACGCTTTTTAGTATTGGCAAGAAGTGGCCTTTCCAACTTTTCTTTAATTGGATGGAATGCATTTTCCCAAAGAAGTACGAGTATTTGATGCCATTTTAAGTCAATGGGAGTTCGAAAATTTGGAAAAGTGGAACATCATTTTTTACCAGTGTTGGTTCTAAAGTCAATTGATCAACGGAGCCAATAGGACTTACTAACTGTCGCTAACTCTTTTTTGTAGTAATAGCAAAAAAGATGAAAAAGACAAATTCTTATTTAGTAAGCGCAATTTTCAGTATTCTTTTGCTTTTCGGTTGTTCTAGTACGAACCCCGACCAAGCAGAGAAAAAACCGTCCAAATCTGAGCCCATCCGAATAGCATTCAACACCTGGATTGGCTATTCAAGTTTTTACATTGCAGAAAAAGAGGGAATTTTTGATAAATATAATTTAAAGGTTGAAACGTCCATCATTGACCCCTTGGCAGAGAAAAATGCTGCAATTGTTCGAGGAGATCTTGAGGGGATGGGAGGAACCTACGACTCGGGGATTATCTCCCTGGCCAGTGGAGTAAAAGG
>JBCCSR010001211.1:0-2228 GCA_039199865.1 Bacteroidota bacterium | reverse complement strand
TTTTGATTACAAAAATAAACCATCATGAAAGCTCTAAAAATCTTACTCAGCCTTTTTGTTTTGATCATCGTTGGCCTGCTAGCGATCGGCTTGTTTGGCGCCAAAGACTTTCACATCGAAAGATCCGCCGTAATCAATGCCAGCCCAGCAGATGTTTATCCCCATCTAGCTAATTTTGAAAAAAGATCGGCCTGGAGTCCTTGGGAAAAGAAGGATCCAAACATAAAAAAAAGTAGGAATGGTCCGGATGGAAAAGTTGGAACCACCTCAAAATGGGAAAGTGAGCATCCCGAGGTCGGGACTGGCCAAGAAACTTTTACCGCAATGAAGGTCAATGAAAGAGTAGATTCTCATCTTGAATTCTTCTCTCCCTTTGAAAGTGAAGCCGATGCTTTTGCGTTTATTCAAAAGGTAGAAAAAGGGACAAAGGTCACTTGGGGCTTCAAGGGAAATGTCGATTTTGTGGAAAGAATCCTGTTCTTTTTTATGCCCTTAGAACCCGCTATGCATCGAGAATTTGATGCCGGTTTGGCCAGCCTAAAGGAGATTGTAGAAAACAGTCCAATCCCAAGTTTTAGCATTCAGGAGATCGATTACTCTGAACAACAATTTGTGCTTACTCGTAAAAAAGTAAGCATTGAGGGCATTCAAGCCTTTTACCAAGAAAATCTACCCCGACTTCACCAAAATTGTTTAGACAAAAAAGTAGAAATGGATGGACAGCCCTGTGGCATTTTTTTCACTTTTGACGAAGCCAACAAGGAGTCAGACATGGCCGCGGCAATTCCCGTCAAAAAAGCGATGGACCTGGATAAAGACAGCAAAGCGTTTACCCAAGAAGGGGGTAAAGCTCTGTTGATCGATTACTATGGCGATTATGAGGGGTCGGTAAATGCCCACAATGCGATGATGGACTACGTGACCAAGAAAAATTACAAAATCAAACCTCAGGTCATCGAGCAATACATTACGGATCCAACCACTGAACCCGATCCTAAAAAGTGGTTGACTAAAATTTACTATTTCCTCGAATCATGAACTTCGGCTGTATGGTAGACAGATTTACCGCTCCTTAAAGAAGACAAAGAGAGACTAAGTAGGATGAATAAGTGATAAAAGAAGTATTGGACGCCCTAATACTCCTTTTATTTTAGCTGATTGTGTATATTGCCTGGCCTTAATCATCAATTGATCAGAAAATGAAAGAGTATAAACTTGAATCCTTAATCTATTACAGTAAACTTACCTTGGACAAAGAGCACATCCTAAAAGATTCGTCCAGAGACATTCAGAATAAGCTCGATGAAATGGCCCCCATGGGTTGGAAATTGGTATCTACGGATGTAGAAGACTTTGGCGCTGGCATGTATTTCTACCTCTTCTTTGAACGCGAAAGACGTACAAGTCCAATTTAACTTGTCCGATCAAACAATCCCTTTCTTGGTACTTCTACCCTTCCAAGCATTGGGAGAGCTTCTTATTTTTCGTTGTAAAAAGAAAATAGTCGAATCAGGTCTTCGGTTTTCTTGACATTTAATCGCTCTTCTTTGGCCAACTGAGTGATGGCTTTTTTCTTTCTCGATAAGGCCGTCAGAACTGCTTTTTTCTTTCGCTTCAAATAGCGGAGCGGCTTATCCCTTTTTCGATAATAGAGACTTTCTTTGGTCACTACTTTAAAATCATCGTTGACGCTTCCCAATACTGGATGTGGGTTGGCTCGCTTGGTCTTGGTCGTTCGTCGCAAGAACAAGGATACTTTTCCCTCTACCAGAATTTCAAAGTATCCCTTTTGTGCCGCTTCCCCTTCGGTAAAAGAACGATACACAAAAATTTGATTGCCCAATGAAATGGCCTTGATTTGGTGAGGCTGTAACACTTTTACTTTGCCCTCTACCAAAATTTGCATTTCATCATTATGTATATCGTATCGACCTTCCACCCCATAGGCCTTATTGTCTGGCATCAAAACCAAACCACTCTCCCAATCCTCCGATAAAAATTGTGATCCACCGACCAGCTTTGCTTCTTGCTCATTTTGATTGAAAGCATAAAACGGAGTGGTCCCGTCAGAAAGATGTCCTCCATACAAATCATTAAATACGTTTCGGAGAACTTCTTCCCCTTGTTCTTGAGCCTCTATTGCCGTGGAGCCAAGAATCAAGCATAGCATAATTAGTTTTTTCATTTGTCTAATTTTTGAGCGCAATTGACCAAAGTTGATGGATTGC
>JBCCSR010001210.1:0-2231 GCA_039199865.1 Bacteroidota bacterium | reverse complement strand
TTTTCAGAAGAAGATCAAATCGTGCAAAAAGATTGCTATATTTTATTATTTATGCTGCTTATAGTATCTCTTTTCACCTCCGCCTACGTCATGGTCAAGGGATTGGAGGAAGAAAATCGGAACAAGGACAAGCTGTTCCTAAGATGTATAATGATCATCACCAATGTGGTTCCCCCTGAGCTCCCCATGATTATGAACATGGCTGTCAATGGTTCTATTTTAAACCTCAAAAAAAAAAAGATTTTTTGTACCGATCCATTCAGAATAATTTTGGCAGGAAAAGTGCAGACGATGGTATTCGATAAAACTGGCACCCTTACTCAAGATTCAGTGCATTTTAAGGGTCTTGGACTGCTAGGGGAGTCTGGTCCTGTTCGGATCGTAGACTCGTTCACAGATAAAGCAATTCCAAATAAGGATCTGATTAACGTTGTTTTATCGGGTTGTCATAGTCTCCTTAAAATTGACCAAAAGATTATTGGGGATCCAATTGAAAAACTCTACTTTCAACACTCCAACTTCCGACTCAGTAATAAAAGCAAAACCGCATCAAACCCGAAGGAAAAAAACCAAGTTGTAAAAATCTTGAAGACTTTTCCTTTTAGATCAGAATTAAAAAGAATGACCACTATTGTAATCACAAAAAACTTTTCCAATTTAAATTTGAACGGTCGATTTGTTGTTTCAAAGGGAGCACCAGAAATCTTTGAAACTTTGCCCAATCATCAGATTCCTCCCTCTTACAAAAAGCAATATCTGCATTTGGCAGAAGAAGGCTACCGACTATTATCCCTTTTTGCCAGACCATTAGAAGAAAAAAACAAAATCGATATTCCTCGCCAAGAATTGGAATCCGGTCTCATTTTCCAGGGCTTTTTGATTCTCGAAAACAGACTAAAAAAAGACACCCCGAAGTATATTACCAAATTTGCAAAATCAGGCAAGGTGATTAATATTCTTTCCGGAGACAATCTCTTCACTTGTGTCAAAACCTACAAAGCTCTAAATTTGGACACAAACGATTTCTTTCAATTGATCCTGAAGGACCCGAGCAGTCCGGTTTCGATCAAACCAGTTGGACAGACCAGACCCGAAAATTCTCTACCAACTAGTTTTGCGCTTGACACAAAAGCCCATTCTCACGTTCCAAAGATATTGACTCTTCCTTCTCGAGTAAACCTCTGTACTGATGGAAAGTCCCTCGGGCATCTTCTTTCCGCAATTAGCGCGAGTTCTCCAAAAAATCGAAGTTATTTACTTGAGAGTTTAGCCCGTTTGAGAGTCATCGGACGAGTTTCGCCTTCTCAAAAGGAACAGTATATTAATTTGCTCAGAAAGTTTTATGGAGAAGATGCGGCAGTGTTGATGTGTGGGGATGGAAACAACGATGTAGGGGCTTTGAAGTCTGCTGATGTGGGCATCGCTTTGGTTGGCTTGAATGATCAGCCTTCAAAAAAGCAAATTGAGGAAGTCAACAAGAAGCGTCGAGAAGAGCAAATTAAAGCTTTCAAAAATCGAACTCGGTTCGATCCCAAAAAGTTTGAAGAGGAATTTGGATTGTTTGATACTCAAGATGTCAAATTTGGAGACGCAAGCATAGCCGCTCCGTTTACAAATAAAATCTCAAATTCGATCAAGTGTGTGGGCACCATTATTAAGCAGGGAGTCTGCACCTTGGTTTGTGGTTTTCAAACCTACAAAATCGTGACCCTCAGTTCTTTAATCAGTGCCTACACCATGAGCACGCTTCACTTGGAAAACCTCAAATTTTCCGATTATCAAAACACTTATTTGGGCCTTTACGGAGCCATTTTGAACTATTTTTTGACCAATGGATCTCCCGAAAAGAATCTTCCAACCGTCAAACCTCCAGGAACTATCCGAAACGCCTTTTTCTGGTTAAATCTAATGGGCCAACTCTTTCTCCAATTGTACTTCTCCTACTGGGTCATCGAATTCGGAAAACAATATTCGACTGAAGAAGATTTGGAAGTCAATAACGAGGTTGAATTCACGCCCACCTTCTTAAATAGTGTGACTTTCATTTACAATATGGCCGCGACCTTCTGTATTTATGTTTGCAACTATGAAGGCTACCCCTTCATGAAACCACTCAGTAATTCAAAACTAAAGCTTCTCTTCGCCCTCTCCCCTTTGTATGTGATTTACATTCTTTGCTCTGAGCCTGATGGGGATCTAGGCCAAATGTTCCAATTGGATATGGGGAGTAC
>JBCCSR010001209.1:0-2244 GCA_039199865.1 Bacteroidota bacterium | reverse complement strand
TTCGGCCATCGATAGTTTGCGTCCTCGCTTATTGCCTAAATTCCACAGACCATCTCCCACTTCGTTGCGGGCATTGACCAAAACTGGATCTACTTTTTTCAATTGAGAAGAATATTTTTTATTGTATGCTTCGACTCCCTTACGAAATTTAGCCCTTACCTTTTCATTGATGGCTAAGTCGTCGACTGGATGAATATTGATCTCTTTTTGCACCTGTCGATAATGTTGTTGCAAATCAGACAAGTCAATGTCAAAGTCTGCCTCCCACTGTTGTTTGGACGCTTCGGTCATTTCAAAACAAACGGCATTATTGATCACGGTTGTTCCCCCTAGTGCTTCTCCCTGAAGCAGGATCATGTCAAATCTTTTTGTTTGCTGTAGCCCTCCTTCTTTGTACAAGCGAGCCAACATCTCCAATTCATCATCTGACATATCATTTCGGTGATTATTGCGCAGTCCCCTTTCCACCAGTAAGATTTTGCTAGGATCAATACCCGGCGTACTGGCCAAACGGTAGGCCATAACTGCTCCCGCCGCGCCAGATCCAATAATGACATAGTCATAATCTTGCCTAATCTTGTAAACGCTTTGATTAGCAGGTAGGGCAATAGATGGAATATGCTGCGCTTTAATCTTTTCCTCCGGATGAAAATTATTGGACGCTTGTGGAGAATCCGGAGGCGAAACGACATTGCCGTAAGGAGATTGTTGTGTGACTTGTAACAACTGCAAGCGATCTCGCAAATCCGGGGGAATATAGCCTACCTGTTTCTGTCCCTTTGGGGTAGTCAGATGAGCCAGTGAACAAAGACTTCGAATGGAAAGTCCAATATTGAGTGCAATATCGGCCAAAAGCGGTACAGAAGCCCTTTTGACCTCTGCCGGTGTTCTTAGCAAATATTTTTTGAAAAACAACGCTCTTTCTTCAGGACTCATCGTAGAAAAACGAGGGCGCAAGGCCAAGAGAGGACTTAAAATATTTTCCAGAATATAGAAAGGAAAATTGATAAAGCCTCTTTTTCTTCCTCTGATATTGGCGATATACTGGTCCATCTTTTTAATGGCTTCATAGGTATCCACCTGCTCCGATCCATAAAATGTCTCGGTAGCTGCTCCGGCAGTTGCCGCTTCGGAGGGATGTAGAGAAGTGATGAGAAAATCGACATTGTAAACCAAACTATTCAAGACTCTGATCAGCAAAAGTAGAAGCGTCCCCACTAAAAAGTAGATCAATAAATAGGTATTGGCCGCAGTCAAAGTTGACGCTTCACCACGTATCGTATTATTGATGAACCAAATGAAAGCCACCAGAATGCTGATTCGTAACGGATCACTAATATTTTGGGTCATCAATCGACGGAGTCTCCGGTTTCTGGCACAGATGTAAGCAATCAAAGTGAAAGTAAACAAGAAGGCTACGGTGTTGACCAACATCGCTTCGGGAAGATCATACAAGGCCTTGAATTGAGCAAAAAAAGCCACTTTAGCCCCCAAGTATTTACAAAGCAAAACAAAAATCAAATACGTAGCTCCCAGAAAGGTCAAAGCGTAAAACAAAATATTTTGGCCCAAGCCTGCCAAAGAAAAAGAACGGGGAAATCCTTTGATCAAATAAAACGCTTCTCCAATGGCATGATGTGCTCGCCACAATAGAATAAGGAAAATTAGTACCATAAGTCCATCGACAAGCCCAGAAACTAGAGTAAAACTTTCGCCTGCTCCGTAAAAATAAAAAATAAAGGAAACAAGGGTAGAAATTACGTGGCCCAGCAACAAAGCCAACACAGGAAACCAGCGTATCCTACGATTGAAGGCCGCCACGAAAGTAAGGAGGACCATCATACTGATCTTAGCAAAAGTATGGACTCCGTGTACTGGGTTTGCATAAGTATCTGCCAATAGACTACGGACAGATTCGGGCCAAATCGGTCGTCCCGCCGGATTGATGGGCTCAATTCCCAATGCTCCCAGTGATAAGATAAAAAGATAAAACAGGTAGCCCAAACCCAAAATGCGTAAAACCCAAAAGTCGGGATCATGTTGAAAGAATTGGTGAAGACGTTCTTTACTCGCCCTCCCCCAGTTTTTGAAGTGCCACTGGTATTCATAACTTTCCACCACTCTTTTGGGAACCATTGCTAGAGCGTCTTCAATACGATCAGCAGTAAATAAATTTTGACGTGTTTGATCTCCGTTTTCCCGCTCCTCCTTTTTTAAGAGGGAAGCGATCAATCGACTGATCCA
>JBCCSR010001208.1:0-2254 GCA_039199865.1 Bacteroidota bacterium | reverse complement strand
TTCGGGATTACCGTTTTGCTAGGTTTTTTAGCCGGAGTCTATCCCTCTTATTTCTTGGCGTCTTACAAACCCGCTCGCGTTTTGAAGGGAGGGGATACAAAAAATAATAAATCTGTTTTCCGGAGTTCACTGGTCGTCATCCAGTTTGGTTTGGCCATTGCCATGATTGTCAGTACACTGTTGGTACTCCAGCAATTTTGGTTCATGCAAAACAAAGACATTGGCTTTAACAAGAACCAAATCCTTTTGGTCGACATGAACGATGAAGCCAATAATCAATTCGAAACGCTGAAAGATGAACTCAATCGCGACCGCAATATTCTTGGGGTAACGGCCTCGGGCCAACGATTGGGCAACAATTTCCACCAATGGGGATTCAAAATCCGAACGGATTCGATCCGTGGATTAACGCCTAGCAATGTCAATGTAGATTACGATTTTCTGGAGGTTTACGAAATCAGACTCAAAGATGGACGCGGTTTCTCTAAAGCATATGCACAAGACGATGGTAACTCTTTCGTGATCAACGAATCCTTTGCCAAAGAAATTGATATTGAAAATCCGGTAGGTGTTGCCGCTGGACATGCCTGGTATCCCAATGATACTCTAGGTAGTATTGTTGGAGTCGTAGAAGATTTCAATTTCAATTCGCTTCATTACGAAATCAATACCCTGGCCATGGTCGTACATCCCGACTGGGGCTACGATGAACTATCCGTCAAAGTCGATGGAAAGAACGTGGAAGCCGCCATTGCGCACATTGAAAAAACGTGGAACAAATTGGTACCGAGCTGGCCTTTTCAGTATTCTTTTCTCGATGAGCACTTTGATGAACTCTACAATTCCGACCAACAAATGAGATCCGTCATTGGCATCATGGCCCTCTTGGCCATTTTTATTGCTTGTATGGGACTATTCGGCCTGGCGGCCATTACCACTGAAAGGAAAATCAAAGAAATTGGAATTCGAAAAATCCTAGGGGCCTCTGTCTGGGAGATTATGGTACACTTGTCCAAAAACTTTGCCCTGCTCATTTTGCTGGCCTTCCTGATTTTTACTCCATTCACTTACTGGATCATGAAAGCATGGCTCAACAATTTTGCTTATCACATCGACATCCAAGTATGGGTATTTATCGTAGGTGGGGCTTTGGCTTTCGTGATTGCCCTGCTCACCCTAAGCTATCATACCTTTCGGTCGGCAAGAGCCAATCCGGTAAAAGCCTTGAGACATGAATAAAAAAGGGACTAGCGATAATAAATCTTTTGCTGTTTGAAGTCGAAGATGACTTTCTCGCGGACCATTTGGGACAAACTCAAAATGCCCGCAAGGGCTTGATCCATTTCTTCGTTGACCAGACTGAAATCCTGGGCAAGAAAGTGGTGCCCACCAAAAGCGGTTGTACCCATCTTGAACTGATCTAGTACAAAACGATTTTGTTCAAGGGTAACTTGACTTACCGTCAACACCTTTGATACTTCATTTAATGGGGTGATCGAAGTCAAATGGGCAAAGATTTTTTGGTCCATAAAGTGAACGCTTGCTCCGCTATCCATGGCAAAAGCATAGTGTTTTCCTTCTATTTCGATTGTGACAACTGGAATTTCATTCCAAATTTGAAAAGCTACCGTGGAAAAGGCTTCCAGGTCGAGATCTGCAACCTTTGTACTGGTGAGGGTGAGGGTCGACTGCTCAAAGTCCAAAGTCATGGTACGAGGCATAAAATAACCTCCACCAATGATTCCGTCGAGATCAAGCCCCAACTCTTTTTTCAGTGAAGACAAGGAGATGATGTGAGCGTCCAGATTGCGTTGGACAAAAGTGCCTACTTTAAACTGCTCTATTTTGCGCGAGCTCATGGCTACCTCACCGTGAACGGTGGCCACTGCTTTGCCATCGGGCTCGCTCTCTCCATCAATCAAAATAGCATTGGCTCCAGTGTCCAATAAATAATTGCCTTTTTTTCCGTCTACTTCCGCCTGTAAAATGATCAAACCGTTGACCTTTTTGAAAGGAATGACAATGTCCGTCGTGTTATTGGCCAAAAGATTGGGCAATCCACCAATAAGACAGCAAAATAATACGATTGAAATTGATTCGATATTTGGTCGAGCACTTGCCATATCACCCATTCACTTTAGGCGCCCATCACGCAGGTAATACTGCGCTTAGGCGATGAAAAATTCCTAGTTAGCTCCAAATCCAGGGACAAGTTAAATATAACCTACCTTAATGTTAATTTAATGTAAACTAA
>JBCCSR010001207.1:0-2258 GCA_039199865.1 Bacteroidota bacterium | reverse complement strand
TTATCATATACGGTAACATCGTTGATGGGACCGTTATAGCCACCTACGGATTGATCAATGGCTTCAACGGGCCCCATCGTATAGGCTTGAAGTTTATTCCTTGCTTGATTGTAAATCATCATCCCCAAAATGGGAGTAATGGCATTTCGCTGGGTATCCGTCATTCTGGGAAGGAGCACGGCTCCACTGGCTGCATCGATTTCTAAGGCAACACCCGGAGTAGATGTAGCCGTTCCAATCGCCATTTTATTGACATTAACCAAAGCCTTGTCGCCAGCATCGCTTCCCTCATTGAGTACACTAGAGAGGTCTTGAATTTCATTGGTGGTTGACCCGTCAAGTTCAGTCGTTAGGAAGCCATTGTTGCTGACTAAACTATCCACTTGCTGCTCACTGAGTTGGGTGTTGGTATCGATTCCTGCGAGATTGATCATGTTTCCATTGGAGATGGATAATTCGGTTCCATTGATGGCTAGTGCTTGTAGCTCATTGGTCTGCTGGCTTTTGACTTGGACAAAGTATTTTTCAAACAATAGCTTGGCTACTGTTGCGAAAAACAACAAAGACTGGCGTCAAAAAGCACAGATTACTATAAGTTCACTTAAATTGAATGCCTCCCCGAGCGGCTTGCTCAGGAGGTACTACCCTACTCGAATGGTGATAAATTTGGGAATAGGGGATAGTATACGTAAGAGTTCACGGAGGGTAAGGCAAATTTGATACCGCAATTTCAGCGGCTCAAAATTGAGGACAAAAAAAAACTGGGGCTGAACTCCATCGGGATTGAATAAATGCTTGTTTCGATCTTCTTTTGGCATGGAGTTGTTGTACAAAAAATGAGTAGGTAGTCGCTTCAACTTCCGTTTGTCAAGCGCAATCATTTGTTCGAACTTGTATAGCATTATACAGTTTGACGAGTTCTTGAAATTTTCTCCAATCGACAAAAGTATAGTATGTACAAATAAACTTATATTGGCTTATTGATACTTCTAACTGATAAATTTTTGCGGATTAAGACCATCTATAAGCTGTCTCTCCTCTTTTTTCTCCTGCCCTTTTTGGTTTGGGGCCAAAACCCCTTTTACATCAACTACGATACCAATGATGGTTTACCAAGTTCTGAAACTTACTTTGCTCATGAAGACGCAAATGGTCTGATTTGGATTGCTACCGATAGAGGGGTGTCGGCTTATGACGGCTATCAATTTCATACGTATACCACCACGGAAGGACTTTCCAATAATACCCTCTTTAGAATTTTTCGCGATCCTAAAAACCGACTTTGGTTTACTGCTCTGGATGGTTCGCTTTCCATTTTTGAAAATGGAACATTTCAGGCGCTACCCATCCATAAAGATTCGATTTATACAAGGTATCCAGGTTTTGCACAACAATTGTTATTTGATGACAATCAAAATATTTTGATTACCAAACGCAGTTCCAATATCAACCGACCCGTTACGCTACTCAGTTTTGCTGCTGGTGAGTTCTTCATTAGTGATCAATCTATTTCCGACTTTAAGGATTATGTTTGGAAGAATGAAGAAAAGAAGCAGGCGCTCATGCAAATTGGGGACAGGCATCTATTTTTTAATCGGGAGTTTCAAATTTCGATAGATGTCGTATTGATTGATTCTACTAGCGGAGTTGTTAACTTTGACGGTGGCAGATCAAGGTATTTTACTAAGGACTCCCTCAGTAGCTTTCAACCATTTACGGAATTTAATGTTCACAACTTCTTCCTTGATCCTAAGCACAATCTTTGGTTGTGTACTATGGATGGACTCCTGCTTTACGAAAACGCTAATCTGAGATTACCCCCTCGCCATTTTTTCAAAGGCTTGGAAGTTACCAGTATTTTAACTGATCGGGAAGGTAGTTACTGGATGACTAGCCGTGAGCAGGGGGTTTTTTGGATTCCCTCTTTTGATTTTCAGAGCTTACTCCGTCCCGAACAAGTGCTTGATGCTCGACGAGTTTTATCTATCGGGAAATTGCCCAATTTTTTAGTATTTGGAACGGCCAACGATGGAGTATTTGCGATCGACCAAGAATTTAATTTCTCTACAAAATTGAAAAGTTGGAATCAGGTCAAAAATACAAAACAAATGTATCCCTTAAGAAATACCATTTATACCAGTTCGTTCCATTCGATCAAAGAAGTGGTAGGGGAATTGAGCGTCTCCGAAATTGGTCAACGGGTACATAATGGCTCCTTTATAAAAGAATTGAAGAACGGCTTGTTTCTCTATTGTAAT
>JBCCSR010001206.1:0-2265 GCA_039199865.1 Bacteroidota bacterium | reverse complement strand
CCTAGAGTAAAAAAATCAGCTAGTAAGACCCGAGTCCAGTTTTTCTTGGGAAGATATTCGGTATCCAAACGTCCCATCTGTTTGACATCTCGATAGGAACCATCATTGGGAAGGAAATCAATAACGACCGTCAGCTGCACTCGGGTCTTACTAGCTGATTTTTTTACTCTAGGAGATGCCAGAAATGCCATGCTCAAGGCGCATCGAATGGGCTTTCCGGAAGCTTTTTTGGTGAAATACCGTAATGGGAAACGGGTGACCCCCTAAACCATTCCCCTAGTACTTACTGCTTGTAATAATCTGCATTATCAATTTCCTTGATGATCCGGGCGGGATTGCCCGCAACAAAGACATTGTCGGGAACATCTTTGGTAACAATGGCCCCAGCTCCAACAACTACTCCATTGCCAATATTCACCCCCGGACAGATGATCGCTCCTCCCCCAATCCAGACATCATTACCAATCGTAATGGCTTTGGCATACTCCAACCAAGTGGCGCGCGAGGCAGCATCCATTGGATGGGTCGCCGTATAAATTTGTACCTTGGGTCCAAGTAACACATTATTGCCCATCCGAACTTCCATTACATCAAGGATACAACAATTGTAATTCATAAAGACTTTCTCTCCAAGATGGATGTTGTAACCATAATCGCAATAAAAGGGAGGTTCAATGAAAAGCCCTGGCCCAGCCGAGCCCACCAAATTGTAAAACAATTGATCCCTCTCCTCTTTTTGTTCCTCTCCCATACGATTGATCTTTTGAAAAAGCAGACGAGCGTGGCGCCTCTCCTCAATCAATTGTGGATCAGCCGAATCGTAGCGTTGCCCTTTGAGCATTTTTTCTTTTTCCGTCATGATGGTCCTAGTTAGGATGGTAAATGAATGCCAAAGCGTTTGGTAAAGCCCTGATTCCCTTGTAGGCCTCCAGAGTGTAGCGCAACTACAGTACTTCCTTTGGGGAAAAATCCTTCCCGAATCAGTTCAAAAATACCATAAAATAGCTTTCCCGTATAAATTGGATCAAGTGGGATCTGAAAATCCTGGTAGAAACACTGCATCAATTCAATCAACTGGGCATTGTGCCGAGCATAGCCCCCAAAATGATATCGAGTATTGATCTGCCAATTGGTATATTGGGGATATTGATTTTGGGCCAAGAGGTCAGCAATCGCCGATTGATGGAAATCCCCTTTGAGCGCGGAGAAGCCAATCAACTGTCCGGCTCCTTTCAGCCCCGTTATCAGACCCGCCATTGTTCCACCGGTTCCACAACTTAGACAGCAGTAATCTGGGTACTGATTGTCGAGCTGCTGTTTCAACTCATCGATCATTTCGGCACAACCTGGTAATGCGTAGCCATTGCTTCCACCTTCCGGAAGAAGATAATATTCCTCCCAGGGAAGATCGAGTTCGGACTGAAGGCCTAGTTGATCGCGATAAGCCATTCGCGATACGAACTGCAATTGCATACCACAACTGTGGGCAAAAGCCAAAGTAGGATTGAGCGCGGCAGAGGCTTCTCCCCGAATAATGCCGATGGTAGAAAAGCCAAAATATTGCCCAGCGGCAGCCGTCGCGTATATATGGTTAGAAAAAGCACCGCCAAAGGTGATCATCCCCTTTTTACCCTCTTGTTGCATCTGCCGAATATTGTATTTTAACTTTCGCCATTTGTTACCCGAAATCTGAGTGTGAATCAGATCATCCCGCTTAATCCACAGCTTAACCCCGCTATCACTGAGGAATTTACTCCGGAGCAGTTGGAGTGGGCTGGGGAGCACGAAGGATGCATTGAGAGACAATCCTGGCATTATATTTGTTTATATAATAAAAAAGTTTATACTTAACTACGCATTCGACAGCACCTTTGAAACATTTTAGCCGTCAAGCGGTACAGTGTAGTAAACATCCCCTCCCAAATTTGCTGTCTGCAAGTGATATAAAAACGTTAGTCAATCAGCTAATAGAGACACCAATAACCTAAAAATCTAATTTCCGATGAACACGAATAAATTAAAAATCAAGGACCTGCGCGTTAAGAGTTTCGTCACTTCTTCTACTGTAAAAGTAAAAAGTAAATCACAAAGAAACGATGGCGGCTATACTTGGATTGGATAATCCAGTATTGAGTTTCCGCTTCGACCCTCCCTGTTCTTTCGTGCCTCTGCACAGAGAGCAAAACACAGTTTAGCAAAGCAAAACCTATTAAACCATACTGTCAAGATAAAAGGGTCTCCGAAATGGAGACCCTTTTCTATTTT
>JBCCSR010001205.1:0-2266 GCA_039199865.1 Bacteroidota bacterium | reverse complement strand
TTACAATAGTACCGACAGTAAAGTTGCCGTCAAAACCAAACGTGGTGGGCGCGTTTACAACAGAACTCAACCCATAGAGGAAGACCGATTTGATACGCGTTTTATCAAACTTAAAGTCAAAAACAATTCCTCCAACCGCATCAACTGCTACGTCAAAGGACCCAAACCGGATGGTTCTTATTTCAGCTATGGCTTTCCCTTGAATCCCGGTCAAGTCCGCAAGAAGAATTGGACCATTGGATCCAAAGTTTATCGAGTGACCAAATTGGGGATTCGAAAATTAATGGCCGAGGTCGTAGCCGAAAACGAAGGAAAAGTACTAAAGCTATACCAATAAGCAGCTCGAATGGATGCTAAAGAGATTGGAAACTAGAACGATTCCCACTGATGTTTACAAACGTCAATTTTTTGGAGTAGACCTGATTTTGGGTCTACTCTTTTGTTATTGGCGCTGAGCCCTTTCTGGCTCCTTTTGCTTATCTCGGTGAGGTCAAGCCCCTTTTCTACTTAGTCAAATAAATCGCCATCCATTTGGTGAAAAAGAGGGGAGGGCAGTGGCTTTTTAGGGAAAGCGACTTACCTTTAAATGCCATATGGAATATGTACTACGCAAAGAGAGTCCTCAGGATTACCACGAAGTAGAGCGATTGGTAGAAGTCGCTTTTCAAAGTGTCGAGCACAGCGATCATCGTGAACACTTATTGGTGGCTCGTTTACGAAAATCCGCCTCTTTTATTCCAGATTTGTCAATCGTTGCAGTCTACGAAGATCAACTGGTGGGTCACATCTTGGTGACTAAAATTCAGATTACCCATCCAACCTGTCGTTTTGAATCCTTGGCCTTGGCCCCCGTTTCTGTTCTTCCCGCCTTTCAGGGAAAAGGGATCGGAGGGAAATTGATTCAAGGGGCTCATCGAGTGGCGAAAGATTTGGGATATGGCTCGATTGTTTTATTGGGGCATGCCGGCTATTATCCTCGGTTTGGCTACCAAAAAGCAAGTCATTTTAACATTGCGCTTCCATTTGAAGTGCCAGACGAAAATTGTATGGCCATTGAATTGCAGGAAGGAGCACTAGGCGAAGTGCATGGAACCGTCGTCTACGATCCTGCTTTTTATGAATAATCGGAAGATCCTTGTAGGCATATCGAATAAAGAAAAATACAAATACAATTTGCGTACTCAAAAAGCAGTAAGCGGTTAATATTGGACAAAGTTGAGCTGTTTTTTGCTCCATTCTGAGGATGGATTTGGGGAATTTATGCGAAGAGGCAGAGACGATCTTTTGGAAGCAACAAAATTTGTTATCTTTATCAAGCACAAAAATGAGGCACTGTTGGTTGCGCGAAAAAATAAATCGAAACAATGTCTGATCGTTGATTCATGAGTCAATTACATCAACATAGAGAAGAGTCCCAATTGTGGGAAGCCATTGCAAAGGGAGATGAGGAGGCCTTTCGGCAAATCTTCGAACATTACTATGCTCATTTGTATCGCTTTGGGATGCGTTTTGCTTTCGATCCAGCTTTGGTCAAAGATGCCATTCAAGAGGTGTTTTTTGATTTGTGGAAACAAAGAAGTCAGCTGAGTACAGTCAACAACCATCAAGCTTATCTTTTGCAAATGCTCAAATACAAATTGTCGAGAGCCAATCAAAAAAAGCGAGATACGGAGGCACGAAAAATTGAGTCTACAGCATCTTCGGGCCCCTCTTATGAAAGCCTATTGATTGCCCAACAGGAAAGCGAAGAACAACAACAAAAACTAGAACGCGCTTTTTTACAACTAAGCCCCCGGCAAAGAGAAATCATTCGACTTCGCTTTTTTGAAGGACTTTCCTATGATGAAATTGCGCAGCGTAGCGATGTCCGCAAACGTACCATCTACAATCAAATTCACGAAGCACTTAAAGTGTTGAAAGAATCTTTTTTGCTTCCCTTACTGTTTTTCCTGCATTGATCCTTCGAACAAGCTCCTTTTAACCATCTTTTATTGACGCAATAGTTTTTGCTTTCATTTGGGGTGCCTTCCGGGTAGTGGGCTTTGGTGTGAAAGAAACTTCAAATCTCACCGGATCATCAAAAAATATAGTTTACTGATTTTCAGCACTTTATTGATTTTTTGAAAAAAAGTTGTGGAAAATTTATGGAATTTATGGGGTTGTTGCGTCTAAGTAAAGAATCTAACCAGTTAGAATCGGTACCTGATGATTGGTTACACATTTTTCTATACCATTTCCTGAAAAGATTCACCAGGTCTGGGTGGCG
>JBCCSR010001204.1:0-2266 GCA_039199865.1 Bacteroidota bacterium | reverse complement strand
TTATGATTCAATAATTTGAGGGCATTCCATTGCTTGGGATTGTGACTGGCCGTGAGAATGATTCCTCCACCCGCATTTTCTGCGGGAACAGCCATTTCGACTGTCGGAGTAGTAGAGTGACCCAAATCAACAACGTCAATCCCTAAGGATCGTAAAGTGTTGACGACCAAGCCACTAACGATTTCACCGGATATTCTGGCATCTCTACCAATTACAATCGTCGATTTTTCGGAGGTTTCCAAAACCCAACTTCCAAATGCTGCAGTGCATTCCACAATGTCTTGAGGAGTAAGGTTTTCTCCTGCGGCACCGCCAATAGTGCCTCTGATGCCTGAAATTGATTTGATGAGTGCCAAATTACTGTAGGTTTAAATGGTCTGATAATGCGAGAACAAAAATAGAGAATTCATTTGGCAAGATCTACAAAAAATATAGTTTCGAAAGAAATAATCTTTTTGCTCCGTTTCGATGTTATAAGTATCTGTATATTTGTTGAGCTTGCAATTGCCTATTCTACTTGTTTTGATTGCAAAATGTTGCATTTTATAGCTTAACATTTAAGTGCCGTAGTTGTTACACCAACAAAGCTAAAGAAGTTTAATTCATATCACTAAGCATAAAATGAAGTCTACACGTTTTAAATCAAGGGATATAATGGAAAGAGAATGGTTTGAACATTGGTTCGATACCCCTTATTATCACATCCTATATAAAGATCGTGACCATACAGAAGCCCGCCAATTTATCGATAATTTACTTGCCTATCTTCAGCCCTCCAAGCACAGTCAAATCCTGGATTTGGCCTGTGGAAAAGGTCGTTTCTCTGTGTTTTTGGCCGAAAAAGGCTTTGAGGTGACCGGAGTGGATCTGTCCGTAGAGAGCATTGAACACGCCAAACAGTATGAAAACGAGCATTTGTCTTTCTTTACCCACGATATGCGGCTCCCTTTTCGGACCAACGCTTTTGACTACATTTTCAACTTTTTTACGAGTTTCGGTTATTTTGAGGACAATCGATCCCATCGGCAAACCCTTCAAAGCGTGGTCAAAGGCTTAAATAAAGACGGACTTTTTGTCTTGGACTTTCTAAACGTGGTCACGACGGCAAAAAAATTGCAAAAGAGGCAGCAAAAGACAGTTGGAGGCATCAAATTTCTCATTCGTCGGAAAATAGAGGCGGGCTATATCATCAAGACGATTCGCTTCAAAGATGATGATCAACCCTTCAGATTTCAGGAAAAAGTGCGGGCTTTCCGACTTCAAGATTTTCAGGACTTGTTTGATCGTTGCGGACTGGAAATTACCCAGTTATTTGGCAATTATCAACTCGAACCTTTCGAACCAGAAACTTCTGATCGACTAATTATTTTGGGTCGTAAAAAATGACTGAATTTTTAGCATTCGACGCTTACTTATTCGAATTGATCAACGGCCATTGGCACTATGGCTTCCTAGATCAATTGATGCCATTTTGGCGAAGCAAATACCTGTGGTTTCCCCTTTACCTTTTCATTTTGATTTTTGTATGGATCAACTTTCGTAGAAAGTCCCTGTGGTTTTTATTGGCAATGATTGCCAGCATCGCCTGTGCGGATCTGGTGAGCAGTCATTTGATCAAGAAAAATGTGCAAAGGCCACGTCCTTGCCACGATGAACAGTTGCGTGCAAGAATGTATTTGCTTGTTCCTTGTGGTGGTGGCTACAGTTTTACTTCCTCACACGCGACCAATCATTTTGCCATTGCCGTCTTTTTGATACTGACTTTGGTCCGGCGAAAACCCCGATTGCGTTGGTTACTGTTTTTCTGGGCCGCTTCCATTGCATATGGGCAAGTTTACGTTGGCGTCCATTATCCCTCTGATATTGTTGTTGGGGCTTTATTGGGGACTTTGATTGCCTTTCTGGGCGCAAGTCTTTTAAAATCGAGTGGACGGTCGATTGTGCTCCCCTGAGTTTTTACAATCCAGAAGTAAAATCCCATGAGGATACTTAGTTTTTGTCCAAAACTTCGTTCTTTTGCGGATTAGTCAAAACAGCATACATGAACATTTGGGAATTCGTTGTTCTATTTTTATCCGTGATTTTGGGAGGAGGCCTGGCTCTGTATTTACAAAAAAACAATCGCCAGACCATGCAGCTGATGTTGTCGTTCAGTGGCGCTTACATCTTGGGTATTTCTGTGCTCCACCTGATGCCAACCGTTTTCAACGGTACCGTCACGCACGTTGGTTTATGGATATTGGTGGGCTTTTTCATTCAATTGCTT
>JBCCSR010001203.1:0-2266 GCA_039199865.1 Bacteroidota bacterium | reverse complement strand
TTTGTATTTACTCAACAAACAACCAAAATTTTTGGGAGAAAAAATCGACCTAAACATCAAGTAAAATGAAAAGAGAACTTATTGCCGCCGGTAATTGGAAAATGAATAAAACCTTTGATGAGGCCATGGAATTGACTCAGGCCCTCACCGAAAATGCTCGACCAACTGGAGCCAAAATGATCTTGGCACCTCCTGCCATTTATTTAAAATCAGTTGCGGAAGCAATTGCTTCGGTAGACTACATTCACTTGGCAGCACAAAATTGCCACCAAGAAGAAAAAGGGGCTTACACCGGTGAAATTTCCATTCAGATGCTCAAGTCTGTCGGAGTGGAGTACGTCATTTTGGGACATTCCGAAAGAAGGCAGTATTTTAAGGAGAGCAACGAATTGCTGGCCAAGAAAACCAATTTAGTCTTGCAGCATGGCCTCCAACCGATTTTCTGTTGTGGCGAATCTCTGGACATTCGCAAAGCCGAGCAACACATCGAATTTGTTTCGCAACAACTCAAAGAGAGCTTATTTCACCTTTCTTCCGAAGACTTTTCCAAAATCATCATCGCCTACGAACCCATCTGGGCAATCGGTACTGGGGTAACGGCTAGTCCTCAACAAGCTCAAGAAATGCATCAAGCCATCCGTCAAATGATAGCCTTCAATTACAATGTAGAGCAGGCGGACGCTACCAGTATTTTGTACGGTGGAAGTGTCAAGCCAGCCAATGCGGAGGATTTATTTGGTCAGCCGGATGTTGACGGAGGCTTGGTTGGTGGCGCCTCCCTAAAAGCAGGCGATTTTGTAGCCATTTTTGAATCTTTTCAAAACTAAAAAGGATCCTACGAAATCCACTCTCAGCAAAAGGAGTGTACTCAATTAGTTGATAGAATTTTCACTTTTTTGAACAATGTTCGTTATTTAGTTACGTTTTACGCTAAAAATGACTATATTTGGCCTTATTCAAGTGTCGACGAGCTGTTGATACCAATCCATTTAAGCCACCCAAAGCGTGATTTAGGTCTCGAAGCATTCAAAATAAGTGTACTCATGAATTCAAATATTGTTACTCAGCGTTTTATCAAATGCCACAATAAATTACGGGAAGAAAACCGTGTTCGCTCTAGCCGTCAATTTGCCATTTCTTTGGATTATCTCCCCCAAAGTTTGAGTGAAATTCTCAAAGGAAGGAGAGACGTAACGATAGAATTGTTGCGCAAAGCGGTGGAAAAATACAAGATCAATCCCGTTTACATCTATACTGGGGAAGGGCCCATGTTCATGAGTGAGGAGGATCACAAGAGCTTTCGGGTGTTAACCATTGTAACCAATGCGCAAGAGGACGAACGGATTGTCCATGTTCCCATTCCCGCCCAAGCTGGATATGCTGGAGAAATTATGGATCCCACTTTTATTCAAGATTTACCCACGTTTACGCTACCGGATTACAAATACAAAGTTGGTACCCATCGTTCGTTTGACGTCGCGGGTGACAGTATGGAACCGACACTCTTTGAAGGGGATAAAGTGGTGTGTAGTTATTTGGAACCGACACTTTGGGAAACTTCCATTAAAGATAATTACGTTTACGTCATCGTTACGCGTGGGGATGTGGTAGTGAAACGCGTATTCAATCACATCAAGGAAAACAAACAACTGGAGCTTCATTCTGACAACAATTTCTACAACCCCTATTTCGTCAACTTGGGGGATGTTCGAGAAATTTGGTATGTCCGAGCAAAAGTGAGTCCTTTTTTACCTTCTCCACAGAACATTCAAAATACCCTTTACGAAGAAATCCGTCAATTGCAAAACGTCATTCAGAAACAGAGTCAATTGATTCAAGGTTTAAATATGACAGTAGATAAGGCTTTTGGTCTTTTGAATAAAGGAGAGGCTTAAAATTTAAAAATCACTTCATCGAAGAAATCCCTCTAAACATAGATTTATTGCGATGGATCAGTGATTTTTTTCTATCTTTTGACCATGAAAAATCGAATCGTAGGAAAAATCGTTTACCAAAATCTAGGAATGGGCTTTTGGGGTATTTTAGGTGATGATGGCCAAGAATGGTTGCCCATCAATATGCCAGAACAATTAAAAACACCTGGTGCTAGGGTAGAAGTCACCGCCCGTAAAATAGAAGATTATGTGTCGATGCACATGTGGGGACAGGCCATTCGAATTACTGCTTTCCAAACGCTCATGCCTTAGTTTTTCTTCATTTTTATTGGAACTACCGCTGACTCCACTCGGAATCTTCCACTTGCGGT
>JBCCSR010001202.1:0-2268 GCA_039199865.1 Bacteroidota bacterium | reverse complement strand
CCCGTTTTTGCATCTCAGGATTAGATCGTTGAACGGCATTGAGTTCCAAACCCACTCCAAATGCACCCGTATCAGCAGAGGAAACCGATGCGCCCCCCATTCCGATGCGATAGTTATCCCCTCCATGATTTTCAATCTATCTGCCAGAGGAGAAAGTCATTTATTGGTCGACCAACAGCTGAAAGCGGATGAGCCATTTCCCGTTCATGGTCAGTCGATTCCTGGAGGTTTTCCTTGGAGTGCGAGTCGTTTTCACGAAAGTGGATGGAATCAATCTTTCCTAGGCCGTTTCAATGCTACGACCATCTACCAAAATCAAAATCTATACTTCCCCATTGAGCTCCATATCGATTTGGGACAGACCGCGCAAATCGATGGCATTTGTCTGGCAGATTTACACGGAGAGGGAAAGATCAATATCGCAGTAGGAGATGGAAAAAAGTGGACCTCGATTTACGATGCTGCACTCAACAAAACTTATGCCTGGCATTGCCAAAAAGACTTGGGACAATCCGCGCGTTTTCTAAAACTTACCCTACAAGATCCATCCGCGAATATTGGCGAAATCCTTTTATCAGGCAAGGGAGTATCCAGCCATCCGAAAACTGTCCAGACGACCTCCTATCCACTCATGGAGCAGTTTATTGGAGTGAATATCAACACCGAAGATCCCCCCGTACAGATGGCCGTGTTTGAATTCGTTCGAGAATACCACGATTGGCAATTGGAACTAGGTGACCAGCATCCCAATGATTGTGAGATTTATCGTTGGAATCCCTCCAATGCCTACGAAGGATGGTCTTTTGATCGAATTTATCAGGATATCGCCGATAATAACATTCAGATTGCTGCCGATTTGAAAAGCAATATTCCAGCTTTATTAGAATACACGATTGAAGATCGACCTTGTGAAAAAAACGCAGCAACGGATCATCCCGCCTCCTACACTGCCCACGCAGAATACATGTACCAACACAGTTTACGCTACGGCCATACCTCCCAGTATCCTCCATCCATCCAAGATCGACTTGGGGAGCCCGTCAAAAGTGGTTTAGGAATGATTCACTACATTGAAGATTGGAATGAGCAAGATAAATATTGGATGAACAGTAGTGGTCATCCACAGCAGGAGGCCGCCTATTTCCAACCCTTTGAATATGCAGCGATGCTCAGTGCCGATTACGATGGGCACGAATCAAGCCTGGAGTTAAAAGCAAATGGACAAGATTGTCCGAATCCCTCCTCTTCTTATCCAATTGGTGTCAAAAATGCAGATCCGACAATGAAAGTGGTCATGGGAGGTTTGAGTAGTCTCAATCTCGACTATGTTAAGGCCATTCAATATTGGGCGCGGCTTCACCGAGAAGATCAACAATTTCCGGCAGACGTACTCAATTTTCATCACTATTCCAACAATTATGGTGGCCAAACCGCTCCTCCCGGGCAGTCTGCTATTGGAGTTTCTCCCGAAGCCGATCTGCTCTACCAAAGGCTAAAGCGCATTGTAGACTATCGAAATCACTACTTACCCGGAAAAGAATTATGGCTTTCCGAATTTGGTTATGACAGCCATCCCGCTTCTCCCCAACATGCTCCTTCCATTGGTTCTTTTAGTGCTGCGCAGGTACAAGGACAATGGATCGTACGTTCTTTTCTGATGATCGTTGCTGCCGGCTTCGATAAAGCGCAACTCTTTACTTTGACCGACAATTATAAGGGCAATCCCGAACAATTGTTTTCAACTTGCGGATTGTTGGAATTGGCAGAAGAGCAAAACCCGTTTACTCCTTTTCCAGAATTTGATGCCAAGACCGCTTGGTATTACGTTTACACCATGAAAAGATTACTGAAAGGCTTTCGCTTTCAACAACGCATTTCTACCTCCAATCGTGACTTGTATATTTATCAATTTGTCCACCACAAAAATCCGGAACAAATCATTTACGCTCTCTGGTCTGGTACGAGTAAAGATCATTCAATTGAAAATGTCAAAATAGATTTGCCTCATTTTGCGCAAAGCGCCAACTTGGTTCAGCTAGCCGATCGAGATATTGACGGAGTGCTCCGTCCCCTTCGTTTAGAAAAAAATAGCGTTGTCGTTCCTGAGGTAACCGAAAGTCCAGTCTTCCTACAAATCAATCAAAATAGAAAAGATATTTTGGGTTGCGATTGTAGCATAGCCCTCGATCCTTCCATGATTGTTGACACAGACGCTCCCCTCAAAGGCAATCCTTATCATTTGATCGATGAGCAAAAAATGCCCAATGG
>JBCCSR010001201.1:0-2270 GCA_039199865.1 Bacteroidota bacterium | reverse complement strand
TTTGTTGATTATCAATGATTGGATATCGCCATAATTGATATTCCTTAGGATTCTATTTCTAAACCATTTTACGTCTCCAAGGGATCAGTAGGCCTTACAATCCTGCCAACACGGTCTAGCTGAGCAAAGTATTTCAAAAAAATCTGAAAATAATTTACCCATTTTCATAACGGAAAGTTCAGAACCCGGATAAACCTAAAATAGTCCGTGAGCTACCTCGCTTGCTAGACGATACTTGAGCGGCTAATATTTTAGTTAGGATCGAGTCTTTATCTTGTACTTGAACGATTGAGAAAAGCGCATTACAAAATGGAATTTTTGAAAACAGATTATTGGAAGGGGCTATTCCTCCTACCAATCCATTAGTACCCAGAAGCGACCTTATTGACATCCACTCCTTTTTCAGCCCTTCCTATGGTGGGTTGAGGATGCCTTATTGAGCATTTTTTTGCTTCAATAAAATGATTTCGGTTGATACCTAATACCAGTGACATCACCAGTGATTTATATTTGGCGGAAGGAAGTTTGGAGAACGGCATTATCCGATAGACAGATAGTTTTTTCACGAACAATGGGTTCATGTCCTTCATCAATTATATCCAGCAAGACATCGACTGTCCAGAATACTGAAGGGAGATTGACGCCCATCGGAAAACCATTGAAACCGAACCTTTAGAATGGAATCACAAGCAGCCCCAATTTAAAAAACTCAGGACCTACAAAAACAAACAAACATGACTAGACCAAAAAGGACTTCCACCATACTCTTCCTCCTTTGCACGGGAATGCTCTTTCTTTTTAGTACCTGTAAGAAAATGTTTGATCGGGTAGCTTACGACACAGTTCACGACATCAATAGTGTTGATTCGTTGGGCACCCGTATGGACTCCTTGACGAGGCATGCGGATCAACTGATGCGCAACTACACTTATCCGGAATCCGTTGCAGAAGCCTTGGTCGCCGGAGCGTTTAAGGGCCTAGCTGGTGAGGAAACAAAGGCAGGGATGGATTCCTTGACCAATCGAATTTCAAGTGGCATTCAAAAATATTTGAATACTGCCCTAGCCGACTTGGCGGTGGATACCCTTGGGGCCAATCTCATCAAGGGCGTGGTAGATCGCCTGGATGAACCACAAACGAGAGATACTTTACAAAAGATCATCAGTACGGCTTTTGGCGATGTGGATTTACAAATTAAAATGACCCTGACTAAATTTTTTGATCAGCTCGCTTCAAAAGACAGTCAACGCCAATTAGAGCAATTACTTCTTGGTGCCATCTCCGAAGAAGGGGCTGACTCTTTACAGCATTTTTTAAACAAAACCCTCAACGGAATCAGCTTTGCGGCTATAGGCGATTCTCTTCGACAAAATGTATTGAACGAGGCGACTAGAGATGCTTTAGATCGAACGGTCCCACAACTCAATTCGATTGTCGAGACAGTTGATCGAATTGCTGATCTCTTCGAAAATACACAAAACAACTGGAAACGGGATGCCATATTTCTCTCCATCCTCGCTTTGATTGCTGCCCTAACCTTCTATGCCATCCGCCAATTCTTTCTCAAAAGAGATCAGCAAAGAAAAGATGAGAAAGATATGAATGATGTGATCATGGCCGCCATTCACAGAATGAGGGCTGGCGATGGGGTAGAGGAGTTGAAAATTGACATTATGAGTACTGCAATTGAGAAAGGCATCCAAGAAGAACTCAATGAAAAATTGCATCGACTGGGAATAAGAACGCTCAGCTAAATTCATCACCAAACCAATCATTTCGTCCATGTTTCCCATCTTTCACCTCAAAGGCTATACCGCATCCGATCCACTCGATCGTCTGTCTACGCGACAAGGAATCCTCCTTCACGGAGCCGTGATTTTTGTTTTTGCCATTTTGCTCATTTATCTTATTGATGATGTCTTCCAATTGGTTTTCTTTAAAAACTTTACTTGGAAAGTGGCCGAAGTGCTGCTTTTTGCCGGAGTCTATGCGCCACTTTTTTACTTCTTGAGAAAGAGCAGTTCTCTCTTGTCTTATTTGCTTATTCTATTGCCCTTGTTTTTGGTAGACCTCTATCTTGAGGCCCATTGTGAACGAACCATCGCCAACCCTGCGATTTGGAATTAATATCCGTAATAAAAGTATTGGGATAATAATTCCAAATCGCAGGGTTGGCGATGGTTCGTTCACAATGGGCCTCAAGATAGAGGTCTACCAAAAACAAGGGCAATAGAATAAGCAAATAAGACAAGAGAGAACTGCTCTTTCTC
>JBCCSR010001200.1:0-2270 GCA_039199865.1 Bacteroidota bacterium | reverse complement strand
TAGCCGTTGATAGACGACCGCTCGAATATCCTGGAGCAATAATCCAAGCGGGAGGAATAGAAAAATACTAAACTCCAACATCACCCTAGAAGAAAAACTTCCTCCATACCACCAACACCACCAAGAGGAAAGAATGTAGATGAGCACAAGCAAAAAGAAAGACAAGCTCCAAAATTTGAATGGATTCTTTCGATAAATCGTCAACAGACCCAAGAGTCCCAAAAGTGCGAGAGGGGTATACAAAAAATAGCCTTTCCGATAACTGAAAAGAAAATTGATGAACTCAGGCTGAGAGAAATTAAAGCCCTCTTCTCCGTAGGAATACACTATCCAGGCCCCCGTCTGCAACTTGTAAATAATCAACTGAATCGAACCTATCCCAATAGCGAGTAACAGTCCCAAAAAAAAGTGGCTCCCCATTTTCCTTAACTGCCCAAAAGTTTCGATTATGTCATTTGAACCATTTAAGAAATACAATAATCCAACAATCACAATCACATTGACTGGGCGAATCAAAGTAATCCATCCAATCAAGAACGCCAACAGTAGAAAGTGGCCCTTTGAACTTGTTTTTCTAAACTGAATAAAATAATAGATAAAGGCATTGATACAAGCAAAAGAATAAACATGAGACATTCCTGGATGAACCGAGGTGTAGACAAAAGCATTCGTCCCAAATATCAAGGCATAAATCACCAACCATTTACGATATCCACTTAGACCATGAATTTCCAAAATTTTTTCGAAGTAAAAAATCCCGATGAACAAATAAACAATACTGGATAAACAAAGAAATACGACGTAGAGATAAGAATAGCCATCTTGCGCAAAACCTGTCAGTCCACTCAAGCCGTGAGCAAGTAAGAAAAAGGGCATTTCCAGAATGGCAGTACCGACATAATATTTATTGACTACCGTCCCATTTGGCAAGGAAAGTCTGTAATCTGCATTGTCCCATTCTTTGCCATACTTGTCTTTGATGTCTTGATAAAATCCAAATTGTAGGTCTTGGTAAATAAAAACTGCAGGTAGATAAGCGTAATATCCCTTAATATCGTGATTGATCACCGCTTCCCAGGACTTTCCCCAGTTCAAATTGGACGAGACCCAAATGAGTACAGTAGCAATAATGATATAATGGAAACGCCCCCAATTCATAAGGCAAAGAAAAGATATATTTTGATAAACGGAGAGAAATCTCCTCCACTTCTACATCGGCATCGAATAGCTACTGCTTTTCACCACAAAAAATTAAGCCTTGAGAAAGTAATCAATCGCTAAGCGATAACCGTTTAACCCCAGTCCAGCAATGCAGCCCACACAATTGGCAGCAGAATAGGAATGATGGCGAAAAGATTCGCGTGCATGAATGTTGGAAATATGTACTTCTACAACGGGGCTTTTAATGGCTGCAATAGCATCGGCGATAGCAATAGAAGTATGGGTGTAAGCACCACCATTGAGTATAATTCCATCGTAGGAAAACCCAACCTGATGGAGCTGATCGATGATTGTACCTTCACTGTTGCTTTGGAAATAATGCAGGTCAATATTGGGATACCGCTTTTTCAGCTCCTCAAAGAAATCTTCAAAAGTTTGGGTCCCATAAATATCGGTTTCTCGCTTGCCCAGCAAATTGAGATTAGGACCGTTGATGATGATGATTTTCATAAATGAGATTAATTGGCAACGTCAGAAAGAAACTTGATGCGCATCAAACGAATTTCTTCCATGGTCACATCCTCTTCTTTTAAATCTGAGTAGGCCGCTTCAACAGAATCTGTCTCTGATTCCATAAAATAGTCGAAAACATCATCTTGAGAATACTCGTCTACTGCATCTTCAATGTAGTAATCGATGTTGACTTTGGTTCCCGAATCTACAATGGCATCTAATTCTTCCAACAATTCATCCATGGTAATGGCATTGGATGAAGCGATGTCAGACAAAGGAAGTTTTCGATCAATCCCTTGAATAATATTGACTTTGATCTTGGACTTATTGGCCACCTGTTTGACCACAAAATCCATTGGCCGTTCAATACTATTTTCCTCCACGTAATTGGCAATTAGCGCAACAAACCCTTTTCCATAACGCTCCGCTTTTCCTTTGCTTACTCCCGTGATTTTGGTCATATCTTCCATTGAAACGGGGTACTGAGTAGCCATATCTTCCAGAGAAGGATCTTGAAAAATGACGTAGGGAGGAACGCCTTTTTCCCGGGCAATTTGCTTGCGCAAATCTTTCAACAAAATCATAAGTATTTTATC
>JBCCSR010001199.1:0-2272 GCA_039199865.1 Bacteroidota bacterium | reverse complement strand
GGGATCAACCCCCAAAAGACTAATAATCACCCCAAAAGGACTAAGATTTTAGTTCACTTGGTGGAAAGCCAAACTGTTTTTTGAACTGGGAAGAGAATTGAGAAATATTGCTGTAGCCCAATCGGTAGCCGATTTCTGCAATGGTCCCTTCTTGGTTAGCAATCAAATTTTTGGCAATGTTTAACTTCGCTTTTAAGTAATATTGATAAATCGAGCTGCCAAACAGAGCCTTGAATTTCGATTTCAACTGTGATGGACTCATGTTGATTTGTTGGGCCAATTCTGCGATGGTAGGTGAGTTGCCAAAAATATGACGCTTTAATATTCCTTTCACCGTTAACAATTTTTCTACATCGTCCATCTTTAGCCCAACTGTTTGGCCATACCATTTTTGCTGATGAAAAATGGATAAGATTTTTCCGAGAAGGCTCAATAGTCTTCCTTGTCGTTCAAATAAGTTGATGCTTTCCGTCGGGTTTAAAACCGACAAAAGTTCATTGCTTAAAGCCTCGTCTAATTCGGCGTAATGACAAAAGGGAAGTTTCATTTCCAATTCCGACAGCTCAATGCTTTTGAGAAATTTTTGCAGGACAAATTTTGGAATGGAAAAAAACAGTACTTCAAAAGGGACATCAATTTCATTTTTTCCTTTTGAGTTGTTCCCAGGCGAGTAATACATCACTCCATTTTCTCCCGCCCTGCTGAGCCAGTGAGGCGTATCGCTAATTTGTTTGTTGAGTAGTTGCGTCGAAAGGTTAATATTGACGATGTACATCCCATCCTCCAAATTGTTGAAACTCTGAACCTCAATTTGTTGATGGAGACAATATTGGTAGTGGTGCAATTGAATTTGAAATGGCAACTCGTACAGCCGACAAAACCCAGTGCCAAACTGTTTGGGAAACTCGATTGTATTGTTGATTGGCTGGAGGCCCAAATGCTGCGCCATTTGTTCCAACTGAGTAATATCTTCTCGTAGGTTGATCGGTATTTTCACTGCTCTGAAGTCGCTTCTTCCTTATTCCTTCCCTTGATCAATTGGTTGATGATCGAAATCGCTAATCCCAAGAGTACAATGTAAAGCCCTCTACTATCGTATTTCACTTGAATGAAAAGGCCAATAAGGGAAATAATCGCAGCTATGATGTCTACACCTTTAGATTTATTCATCGTACTGATTTTGATTCGTTCTTCTAATTTTTAAATGGCTCCGTTACCTTCTCCAAGTTACGAATAAAACACCGATTTTTACGAAAAACGTTACGTTCGAAGCTGCTGATTGAATGGATTTTTGATGAAGATACAAAACACGGAGAGCCTTAAGTCAACTCTGAATTGCCATCAGAAGCGAAGAAAATTCATGACAGGTACCAAAGGTCGGAACATCCTTTTTTATTCCATTTTCTGAGCCATGTGCTGTGCATAAAAACTCAATACAATTGCTGATGCGGAAACGATTGTCATTACTGTTCCTGGGACAAAATGGACGAAGCCTCCCATATCCATAAATACAAAGTAGCCCAAGTCTGCTAGCCCTCCGGTTAACGCCGCCAGAAAGATGGCATTTCGATTTCCTTTCCAAACAAAGAATGCGGAAAGAAAAGTTACAATTCCAATCCACAGCAGATTGAATCCGTGTTGGCCAATAATTGCTCCTGACGCTTCTGGATAGTCCATTTGTAGTTGACTAGGATCAACGGCATCCGCAATTCCGGAAACGGATGCGGCAATGTCTCCACTCAAAATGCCCTTCATGGTCAAGGCCCCCGCAAGGATATGTACCAATCCCCAAATGATCCATAATATTGCAGCTACCTTAAATAAAATTAAATACACTTTCATGACATCTTTTTTAGGATTAGATAATCTACAATGGTATCGAATCGACCTTAACTATCCATTAATATAGATTAAGACTTTTTATCCTTTTTTCGCAACATCCTTTCGCTTTTCACCTTACTCAGTGCCTCCGGCGTAACGCCAAGGTAGGAAGCAATCATTCTTTGTGAGATTCTTTGACTCAAATCAGGATAGGTGGCCATGAAAGATTCATAGCGCTCCAGAGCGGTTGAACTCATCAATTGAATGATTCTTTTTTGGAGGACCTCTAGTCTTTTGATTAGTTTTTTCCCATTATTTTCTTTTTCGATGTTTTTCTCACCGATCACTACGACCGAGTTTTCCAAAGCATCAATAAATAACATGGCCGGTTCTTCGGGGGGAACATTGTCTCCAATGACCCAACCCTCGGGAGCAAACATAAAAATGTGTT
>JBCCSR010001198.1:0-2273 GCA_039199865.1 Bacteroidota bacterium | reverse complement strand
CGTCAAATACCTCGATCGCAAGGATTTTTACAATATGGCTCTGGCAGAGTTGATTCCATCCGGAAAGGACTTTGCCAATTCCAAAGCCAAAATGTTGAATTATGGTTTGGACTTGCCAGAGCAATACAATCCTTTTAGCTTCTTGTTCACGGAATTGTATCTGCAATGGAATCCGGAGACCCGTTCTTTTAAGACTTATCGTCAAAAATCGGGCTTGGCCAGTATTGGCGACACGCCCATCAATAAAATGCTTGATTTGCACATCGAATGCCGCATGCCATCCAACGGCAATGATCGAATTGCTTTCTGGATTCAATCTCCGGGCGAAGACTTTTACTATTTCGATTATCAAGCAGGAATTCTCAATACGGTGTCCAGCAATGAGGCGTACAATGAAGCCGTAGAAAAACTGAAGAAAAAAGAGCAAAGTAGAAAAATGGAGGATGGAGAACTCTATGAGATTCAACTGACTTCAGGGCAAAGCGCCCAACAGTTTTTAAGGAAATTCTAGAAGAGAAACATACAATCCACCCAAGGTACAGGTACTTCGATTATGACAAGGGGCAGAATGATGATTCTGCTCTTTTTTTTTGTCTACATTTTGGTAGCTGGCCATTCCTGTCCTGGCGAATGGATCAAATTCAAAACAACCTAAAATTTGGTATGATTTTAGTCGTCACAACATTGAGGAAATGAAAGCGAGGTCTATGAATACATTTGAAGATTTATCCGTATTCATAATAATCTGAAAAGCAACCGACTGTGAAAAATACTTATTTGTTTCCTGTATTGATCGTATACTGAAATCCAATTCGCCTTTTTAGAAAAAATACTTGGAGTAGGAAACAAAGAATCATATGAACTCCAAGGTTTTCTCAAAAGGATTAATGAAACATTCACCTTTATGAGGAAGGTAATATTTACAATTTTGGCGCTTTCCGCAATTGCCAATCCTTTCCTTTTCGAGTTAAAGGCTCAAGACAACCTACAAATCCAGTTTGAAAGCCCGGCAACGGTGCCCGATTTCCTAAATATTTGTGGAGATGCCGATAATGAGACCGTCAGGATTAGTCTTAATGGCGCAATAGCTGACGACATTACCAATTTGAGTGCTACTCTCAATTTGTTCAAAGGCGTTCAATTTGAAAGTCTCGACTTTGCCGGATCTTCTACCGGAGTAAGTGTCGACGCTTCCAATCCCGCTCAGCCCGTTTTTTCTCTACCCAACTTGAGCACTAGCGGAACGGCATTCGTGCTGGTGAGTTTTACCATTTCTGCCAATTGCGAATACATCGATACCCTTACAGCCAATGATATGGCGCTGGTCTTTGATACCTGGGATTTCACCTATGATATGGGGGCCAGTACCAATTTGCAGGAAACAGATGCTACGCTTGAGTATCGGGATGCTTTCGCTGTTCCTTCTTTTACGATGGGGATTAGCGATACCCTCAGGAGAAGTCGAGTTGGCGATTGTTTTGCCCGAGAAATTTTGGTTACCAATAGTGGTTTGGATGGTTTTGTGGATACGATTTATTACGAAAATGAGCAGGGAGATGGCATTTATGTATCCAGTATTTTGGTCAACGGAATTCCCGTAACGATCAATAAAGTATTGGATGTAGATGGCGATACGCTGATAACGGCCTTAATTGATGGGACCCATTTTGTTAACAATACGGTAGGCGCCGGTCCGGGAGATGGTGATGTATTTTTTGATCCTGATGAAACGGTGACCATTACGGAAAATATTTGTGTACTGAGTTGTGTAGACAATAGAGCCAGTGATCATCGCATTACTTGGGGATGTGAAGGCCGCAATTGTACGGTAACCAGTGTTCCCGACTTTGTGAGAATTGGAGAGGGAGCAGCCAATATTATTGTCGTCAACTCGGGATCCATTCCCAATGAAAATACGGGCTATTGCAAGCCCGGAGTCAATACTGTGACTTTCACCAACGACGGGGTAGAGGTCGATGCTGGTTTTGCTGCGATGATTGATGTTGCTGTCGGTGTGGGATTGGGAAACACTTTTGCCTTGACGGACAATGCTTATGATATTACCGGAGTAAGGATTGGTACCGTTGATCTGGCGTTGCCACAGGCTTTGAACATACTCGATGGCAATCCACTTTTCAATACCGATCCTGACGGTCCTGGAGTGGGTTTGGATGATTTGGATGGCGATGGCTTTTTTGATGATTTAGGACAAAATCAATCGCTTGAGGTGACCGTTTTCTACGAATTCGATTGTTCACAAGCGCAAGGATTGG
>JBCCSR010001197.1:0-2278 GCA_039199865.1 Bacteroidota bacterium | reverse complement strand
GCCGGAACAGCGACTGACTGGGAAACTTACTTCAAACTCAAAGACTATCCACGGGCCTTGGCGGATCTGGAAAAACTCATTGCGAATACCGATGCACCACAGCCTAAATTGTATTATTTTGCAGGTATCCTACACTTGTATTTGGCAGAAGGAAAGCCTCAGAAAGCAATCGATTATCTCCTGCTTTCTGATACCTTTCGCAATGATGAGGAATACGACTTTTCCAAACATCTCATCTTGGCTTATGCCCAAAACAATAATTATACTGCTGCCAAATTATTGCTGGAAAAATATCCCGTGTACCAAAGGGGGATCCCACCAGCTATCTTGGAGCGCATCAATAATAAATAGGTTTTCCAATGGATATCATACTGGCCCACTTATTGGGCAGTTTATCTCCCGATCGGATATTTGGATTTCGTAGAAATGCCCTTTTTGCTTTGGCCAAAGCCTCAATAGAATTCTCTTTTTCTACAATCCATTGCTCGAAAAAATCACGGTAAATCATAGCCCCAAATTGATCATTGACCTGATCTAGTGAAGCCAACAAATTTAGACCACCAGCACGCCGAATGGCCCGAGCAATGCTGGCAATTCCCTCTCCCTGGTTCAGCTGCTCCGTTGCCGTTTCACAACTTCCCATCACAATCAAACGAGCATTTATACTTGTGCTCAGCAATTCATTAATCGTAAACAATCCCTTATTTTGATCGTAAAACTGCAGACCATAATCTAGAGGAGAACGACCATCAACACAACCATGCATGGCCAGATAAATCACATCGGCCTCCGCTGCATTTTCCACAAAATCCAACTTCAATGCCTGATCAAACAATTTAGATTGACCACGGGGAAATAAATCCGCAATGGCCTTGCTCGAACGACTTAATTCTGGCAAAGGGAGTGGACTACATCCATCGTAATATTCCAACTGCTCATTGCCATTGGGTGAAACATTGAATCCCATAAAGGCATATTGAGGCCGTTCTGGGTTGGCCATTTTCAACTGCTCTGCTAAAAGATAAGTTTGCGTTGAATAGACATATCCGATGGCATAGCGATGCAATAAAAAAGGCCATTTTTCAATGTCCACCTCTGCAGCCGTTGGTGTTTGTAAAAGGAGATCAAAGGGTAAGGCTCGTAGTAAATTATCCGGAACAATAATCAGTTGTTCAATTTGCTTGGGCAAACGTTCATCAATCGCTTGAAACATCTGCTGATACAAGTAATGGCCATTTTCACTCAACTGAACTTTATTTTCCAATGGAATACTTTCGTCTAACGTTTGTTGGAGTCGTTGGTAAAAACCTTCACCCAAGTCGAAAGGAATATGAAATTGTTCCTCTTTCAAGAGGACAAAAGCAACTGGCGTTGCCCCCGAAAAATGATATTCAATTAAAGCCGTTCGTTCATCAACAAACTGCTCCCTCAAATCCTGTAAAGATGGAACGCTATGATCATGACGATTGATAAAGTAGCGCTGTTTCCATTCGCTCGGACTATTTTTTAAATCGTGGTAAAAATCGGCTTCCTGCTTTTGCAGAACGAGCATTTCATCAATCAACTGGTTTTGATCTGCCTGTTCGCTAGCCAATTGTTGGGTCAACTGTCGACGTTTCGTCTGAAACGCTAATTCCTTGTCCAGCAGTACTTTCCTTTCTCCCTCTAATTGATGCGTCAGAATCTGTCGATTGAGCCCCTGGCGAAGCACAAAATTTTTATGTCGTTCGGAGGCCTGAAACGCTTGCTCAAAATCCGCTTCACTTTGGGTGCTTTCATATTGCCTCATGGCCATGATGACTGCTGCGTTGAAAAAGAGTTCAAAGCGCAATCGATGACTGGCCATTGCTTGCTCAGAGCCAAACTCAGCGGTTCTCGCCTCGATAATCGCCAAGGATTCCTTCATGGCAACTTGAGCCAAATCTAATTTTTTCTTCTCTTTTGTAGACCGATACCAATTGTAATACAAAATACCTTTGAACCCTGTTGCTGAAGCCAAAAGCAGCCATTGAGGATGCTGATACAACATAGCTGCTTTGCCATACTTTTTTTCGTAAGAAAAATAGTCTAGCTTTTCCAATCCTCGATCCATCAATTGTTCAGCTTTACGAAACTGTTTTTTGTTCATGTAGTTACTGCCTAGTAAAATTTCTAGGTATCCAAGATAACCGGGTACCGGTTCTAGCTCGGGGTGAAGATAAAACAGTTTCGTAAAGCTGAACAATTGATGGATCGAGGATTGGAAAAGCTAGACTATTTTTCTTACGAAAAAAAGTAT
>JBCCSR010001196.1:0-2278 GCA_039199865.1 Bacteroidota bacterium | reverse complement strand
TTGTAAAACGCCTAAATAAAATTCAGGAACTCTGGAGGAGTCCAGTTGTTTTGGCAGGCAGTCCGGTTTTCATTTTTTATTTCACCGAACTGCCTAGTCAATGGATTAAAGTTTTATTGGAAAAGAGAAAGGCTTTTGTCTATCCTAAGTATAGTTTCCTAAAATCACCCGTTCGATAGAGCGGTGACCAATCGGGAGCAACGTCTGGTAAAGTTGCTGGAGCAAATTTCTTGAATGCACCATATGCGTGAACGATGTTGCCTCCAACTGCCGTTAACTTCGCATGTGTCCGGGGAATCAAAGCATCTGGTACTTCCATAACGTCTTGGTTTAAAATGGTAAAATCCCCCAGTTGCCCTTTCTGAATGGCTCCTTTGCGGCCTTCATCTCCTGTGAACCATGCCGAACCCCTCGTCCATAGTGCCAACGCTTCTTCTCTGGTCAGAATATTATCATCGCCATACATTTGACGTCCTCCTCTGGATTGGCCAGTAGCCAACCAATGGATGGAATACCATGGATTGTAGGAGCTAACGCGCGTAGCATCGGTACCACCACCAACGGGAATGCCCATTCTTAGCATCTTTCGAATCGGAGGGGTTTGTGCCAACTTGGCTGCGCCATAGCGTTTGACAAAATCTTCCGCCTGATAACAAATCCGGTTTTGAATTGCAATCCCCAGATTGAGCTTTGCGATCCGCTCCAACGTTCTTTCAGAAAAGGTTTCACCATGATCAATATAGGTCCCCTTGGGTAATTTTCCATCACCCGCCGCCGCAACCTCCTCATAAATGTCAAGCAAAATTTCCGCAGATTCATTGTAGGTCATGTGCTGTCGCCAAGGCCAATTGTTTTCCGCAAGTAACTTGTAGATTGGGAGGGCCACTTCTCGGACATTCTTTTCTAAATTGGGACGTTCCTGCGCAAAAATCTCGTAGTCATATGCCGCCCAACAGATATTTTCCCCACCACCAATAAAACGCAGCATATCGTCACCATCACCCGGCTTGATCATGTTGATCCATTTCTTGTAGTCAGCGTATTCACGACCACCAACTTGCGGGAAAGTATGAACGCCTACTCTAACGGTTGAGTGTCCTTGTTCGTGGACATCGTGGATGATACCGTAGGCATCTGGATATTGCATTCCCCCACCCCCAGCATCTGAGATAGAAGTAAGTCCCAACACATTCATTTCATTCATAAAATGACGCGTACCAAGTATTTGCTGAGCTTTCGTCTTTGTGGGAAGTTTGGTTAATGTCTTATACATGATTAAGCCCGACGGGGCCGCAGTAATGATGCCCGTTGCTCTTCCCCTTCTGTCTTTTTCAATTCTACCCTTGTGGTATAAATCAATCGGTTCATTGTTGTAGTTTAATACTTCTACTGCCTTTTTATTCAGCATTCCGTAAGCATATAGGTAGAAAATATAGACAGGATGATCTGGTGCCACTTGATTGATCTCTTCTAGCGTAGGCATTCGCTTCTCGCGAAATTGTTCCCAAGAAAACCCTCCAACTACCCTGATCCATTGTCCTTTGGGCGTATGTTTTACTTCCTCGGCAAGCATAGCCAAGGCTTCCTCTACCGAGCTGACCCAATCCCATCTCAACTCGAGTCCGTAATGCAAACCTTCTCGAACACCATGCGTGTGTGAGTCATTGAGCCCCGGAATGACTCGATGCCCCTTGGCGTCTATGACTTTGGTATTGGTGCCAATCAAATTTGCAAATTCATTGTTGGAGCCTACCCGGTAAAACAAGCCATCCTTGATGGCAAATGCCTCAGCCGATGGAATTTTAGGGTCAATAGTGGTGACTTTTGCATTGCGTACAATCAAATCTGCGGTATCAGCTTGTTGGGATAGTAGTCTCCCAACAGGAGTGGTCATCGCAATTCCGGTAGCCCCCGTTACAAGAGAACCTTTAATGAAATCTCTACGATGTATGTTTTTCTTAAATATTTTTTTCATAATGAATTGGATTACAAGTTTTGAATAGTAAGCAGTTGACAATAGAGCACGGTGGGGTTCTAGGGTACATCAAGACTGCGCCCTACACCATTACCACACCATGCGTATCTTCGATATTGCTACTTACCGGACTCACTTGCTTCTTTTCCCGTCATCCATTTGCTCATCGTTTTAATGTAATCGATTCCTAAACCGTAGGCTCCCCCATATTTTTTAGAAATTTTAACCACCTCATTGTATTTGTCACTTCGCGCCCAGTCTCGGTGGATTTCCAACAAATATTGTAGAGAAGTAATTGGTTTT
>JBCCSR010001195.1:0-2280 GCA_039199865.1 Bacteroidota bacterium | reverse complement strand
CATTACTCAGTTTCACAACTTTACTTTTTTGCTTCATAACTTTAGGCTTTGATTGATAAAATGAGATGGGTATTTTCAGCGTTTATCGAATACCTGAATTCATTTCAAGGCGCTAACAAAAAGGGGCTTGCCTTTAGCAAAGGATCAATCTTGATAAAAAGTAAAGTTCAAGATTTTATCTTGAAAATCTTATTACATTTTTTTAACTTTTTCATAAAAAGAGCGAATTGAGTACTCTTTCTTATCTTTGATCCCTCGTTGAAAACTGCCAATTTTATCGTTTTAAGTGTAAAACTGCCTTTTAGCCAAATCTGAATCAGCTCCTGGCTTACCGTAAAAGGAGGTGAAATTGGAAAGTACTATTGCATTCAACCAGTAAAAAATGGTCAACAGTAAATTATTTGAACTTTGTACCGTATTGAGTGAGGTAGAATGGGAACGCTTGGCCTTGTATCTAGCGTCGAGGTATTTTAATCTTGAAAATCAAGCAAAGCGAATGATTCAATTGTTTGAAGGCCTCAGGCGAGTCATTCAGGATGAAAAAAGCGATTGGGCCCTTTATCAAAGCAAAGAACACTTTGTAGTGACGGTATTGGGGGAGCCCGCGGAGAAGGTGAAGAACTGGGAAAACGTCATGTCCAAGCTCTATAAAGTCATCAAATCTTTTATCGTTCTGGAATATGCTCACGATCAGGATGACCCTATTTTACCCTTGATGACTTTGTCGCGGTTTTATCGTCTGAAAGGCTTGACCAATCCGTTTCAACTCAATATGAAAAAGTTGAAGCAGTTGCAAAAAGCCAATACGGTCTACGATGAAAAATATTTCAAGAATCAGTATTTGATTGAATACGAAATTGGGGCAGAGCAAGCCCTTTACAATAATCGAAAAACGGACGTCAATTTATTGGCCACATTCGATAAGTTGGAACTATGGCACTTGGTACAAAGACTCAATTTTTTGATCGAAATTTATTCTCAAAAGATCCATACCAATTTTGATACGGAGGCTCTACAGATCAGTCCCAAGTCCATTTTGGAATTGCTCCAGAAAAACCCGAATTGGAATCAACCTTTGGTGCAGGTACAGTTTCAGGTCTTTCAACTCCTGTATCATTATAACGATGGAAGTTTGGAGCGTTTAGAAAAAGTTTGGGCACTGCTTCGCGAGAAAGAGGCCCATTTTGCCGATAAGCAAAATTATGAGTTCAAATCCATTATCCGCACTTTTGCCATCAAGAAATACAATGACGGAAATTTATCTCATTTGCCCATCGTTTTTGACATTTACAAACAGCATTTAGCTGCGGGCTATCTCTATCAGGATCAAAAAATTCATGCGAGCAGCATGATCAATATCGTTACGGCGGGTTTGAAATTAAACGAATTGGAATGGGTAGAACATTTCATTCTCGACCATCGCCAACGCATGTTTGGCACCAAGACGCCCGAAGGAATTGTTTCTTATTGCTTGGCCCATCTCTATTTTCATCGCAAAGATTACCATCAAGCGATCGATTTGCTCAACCACAAATTTGAAGACGTCTCGGTCAATATTGCCACCAAAAGATTAGAAATCAAAATCTATTTCGAATTGGCCTCCACTTTGCTCGAACCCCGTTTAGATGCCTTTAAAGTGTATATTTTTAGATTGGGTAAAAAACATTTGACCGACAAGGTAAAAACGGCCAATAACAATTTCATCGATGCCATCCGTCAGCTGATTCACCACAAAACTATTTTAAACTCCGAACGAATGGGAAAAATTGCCACAAAGATCAAACAGTTGGAATTGTTGGCCGATCGAGAATGGCTGTTGGAGCAAACCCAAAATTGATTGGACTCAATGGGGAAAAATCAATATTTCCCTTCCAGGCGATCGACGTATTCTTGGGTACCCAATCTAAACTTAACGGGGTGCTTCATGCTTTTTTCCAATTGAACATCTAATTTGCACATGATGCCAAGGTGATGGTAAGAGTAAACCTTTGGGGCGCTGTTGTTCATGACTTGGGGAGTAGGATTTTGGGCAAGTTTGGTAGTGGGGAGCCATGCGACCAATGGTACATATTTAGAAAAAGAAGGAAAGGCGCTTTGCGCTATTTGGGGGAGAGGAAACAAATTGGGGTTGTCTACACTGAGTTGGGCATGAGCGTAGGAAAAGAAAAACAGGGCAGAAAACAATACATACCATCGTTTCCGTTCAGGACTTCGTCTGATGTTTTTTACTGCCGACATAGAGTTCAAATTTAAGAAATTTACAAGGTAATTTCCCGTTAT
>JBCCSR010001194.1:0-2282 GCA_039199865.1 Bacteroidota bacterium | reverse complement strand
CCCAGCTCAAACATCGTCGTTTCGAATTCAAGCCCTTGTTTTCCGTAGAAATCTCTGATCATGATTCGCGTCGCGTTGACCTGATCAGAAAGTTGGACCAAATAATCGGTCAAAATGCGTAGGGCCTTTTTCCAATTTTTATCTTCGAAATTAATGTAAACGTGATTTCCTTTGGTAATCAATGAGCCAGTGATAACCGTTTTGGAAGTCAGGTAATACTTCAAACCCAATTGACGCTCTTTCTCTACCTTTTCGGAAATATATCCCGGCGCAAACATATCATCCTTGGTGAGTGCTGTGGTAATCAAGGTCTTCAAGACGACGACGCCCTGCTTGTTTTTAACAGTCAGATAGTAAAAATCCCAACTGTTCTCCGGAAGTTCTTGCTGGGTAAACGTTTTTTCTATGATGGCAATATTATTGTAGCTCAGTGTTCCGGAATGACGAAAAATGGCATCCCACTCTTCGGCATCACAATCTTGTATGGACGCTTTGATGATTACTTTTAAGGATTCACCATCTTGACTCTTTTTTTCTGCAAGCGAATATTGGGTATTGACTTGAAAAACCGGAATTCTAAAATTTTTGGCAATTTGTTCAAAGGTATACCCATGCTTGAAAATGGTTTGGACATAAACTTCTGACAAAGCGTTCAGCATTTCAGTAATTTTCGCTTTATCGTGGGTGAGGTTGATCATAAATCGTATTCCGCTCCTACGCATGGGAACTGCGGGAAAAGAAGCACCATTTAAAAAGAATCCTCGTGCCTTTAGCTCACTCAAAATATCATAGCAAAACTTGGGTAATCCTACCGGAATAAAAAATACCGGACTGTCGGTTTCGTGGAATTGTGGTAAGCCTAGCTGACCAATTTCCCTATTTGTATGGTCAACCAGCATTTTTAAATGGCTTTGCATTTCCTTGATTTCATCCGACAGATGCAATCGGGCAGAAGCAATCGCTGCTCCCAACATGGGCGGCTGAATGGGACCACAAAACATGTAAGTCGACCCACAGTTGCGTACCCTTTTCTCAAGTGCTTTGTTGGGAAAGACAATACAGCCCCCTGCCGCCGCAAAAGATTTATTCAAAGAGACCGCCAAAATCATCTTATCATGGTGTCCCATCCTACTTCGAACAAGACCACAGCCATGCTCTCCAGTCCAACCCATTCCGTGAGCATCGTCAATATACAAATGAAACTTATCGTATTGGTCGAGCATACGATTCAATTCCTCAAAGGGAGCATAATCCCCGTACATCGAATAAACGCCATCAGCGAAATACCAAATCTTTTCGTGCTTGCTATTGAGATGTTTGATCTTGGCTTCGAGCGACTCCATACAATTGTGTTGGACAATGTGGATGGGAATTTTCTTGGCCTTCAACTGCTGGACCGTCATCTGGATACTAGAATGCACTTGCAAATCAAGAATGACTACATCATCTTTACCAACCAGGACAGGAATGGCTGCCAGATGTCCGTGGGTGGTACTCGCCGATACGATTAAAGGTTTTGCAAAAATAGTTTGTAATAAAGATTCTAGTTCTTGATACAAATCAATGGAAACATAGGTTCTGGAAGAGGAAAACTGCGTACCATATTGACTAACGGCATCGATGACTCCATTTTTCAGGCGAGGATTATTCTCTAAATTGAGGTAACTGCACGAACCAAAGTTGATCATCTCTCGATCATCAATCCTGATGGAGCCGTGAGTAATATCCGTTCCCGTGTATCCAAAGTTATGCAATAGCTTTCTTTCGTGACCGTCTTCGACAATCTGGTTCAAAACGTCGTTCATTTTATAGTTTTTTTTATGCTAAATAGCTGTTAATGGTGTATCAATTTTCAATAATTCTCTTGCGTTCACATTGATAAAACCTGTGAAACGTCGATACCCTTCGAGGGGGAGGTCAACAACATGCCTTTCGGCAAAGAGATGTAAGTGGAATAGTGGTGTTTGGCTGAAGCGATTATTTGCTTCCCAAAAAGGCACAATTGCGTATCAAAGTCAAGCTGCGCGATATACAAAATTGTCCGGATTAGTAGAAAATTGTCCAGATTTTAGCTGCAAATAGGGCATTCTCCTAACTTGACACACACGCCAAAAGGAATCTGCCCTTCTATTGTCAAGTCGGATTGATTGTAGTGGCTACTCAATCAGTAAGCACCATACTGGAAGGAAATCACTTGGACTCCTTAACAATCCGAATCCTCTACAACTCAATCGAATGACCGTAGAACTACCAACAAACTAAGGCCAGCTAAAATAAGATTG